>CP058647.1:0-300000 GCA_014323545.1 Hyphobacterium sp. CCMP332 | reverse complement strand
GCGAAATTGACGATCTTGCTGTTTTCCTCATTTTTCCATTTATAGGAATCCACATTCTGACCTAGCAATGTGACTTCCCTGTAGCCATTTGCAATAAGTTCCTGAGCTTCTTTCAAAATTGACTCCGGATTGCGGCTTCTCTCACGTCCGCGTGTAAATGGTACTACACAGAAAGAGCACATATTATCACAACCTCTCATTATAGAGACAAAAGCCGTCACTCCATTAGAATTTAAACGAACCGGGCTTATATCGGCATAGGTTTCTTCTCTTGATAGAAAAACATTAACCGCTTTATCGCCTTCGTCCACCTGTTTTACCAGATTGGGGAGGTCGCGGTAGGCATCCGGGCCGGCTACTATATCAACAATTTTTTCTTCTTCAAGAAGATTTTTCTTCAAACGCTCCGCCATGCAGCCCAAAACACCGATTTGAGTTTGGGGTTTGGTGCGTTTTATTGCGTTGAATTGTTTTAGGCGTTTTCTTACGGTTTGTTCTGCTTTGTCGCGAATTGAACAGGTATTTAATAATATCAGGTCGGCCTCCTCATATTTAGAGGTGGTATCAAAGCCTTCATTTTTGAGAATGGATGTGACGATCTCACTGTCAGAGAAATTCATTTGACAACCATAACTTTCGATATACAGCTTTCTCGAATTTCCTCTATCTTCTTCTATACTGGTTTTTACGGTTTCACAAGCCTTGTTTTCTTGCTCCAGAATACCGATATCTCCAATAACTTCACTCATATTGACCTAATTTGACCGCAAATTAATGAAAAAACAAACAATGACACTTTGTCAGTCCGCTATTATTTTTGAAATATTTCGCGAATGGCCTTTGCTTTTAATTGGCATTCCTCATACTCCTGTTCAGGATCGGAGTCATAAGTAATGGCACTCCCAACATTATAGCTGAGTAACTTAGTTCCGGAATTGTAAAACAAACTTCTTATGATCACATTGAAATCGAAATTTCCCGATGGGTCGATATAGCCTATACTTCCCGAAAAAATACCTCTTTTGCTCTTCTCGTATTCTTCGATCAGTTCCATTACCTTGATTTTTGGTGCACCGGTCATGCTTCCCATGGGAAAGGCATTTTTGATGATGTCTACAGGCTCTGCGGAATCTTTTGCCTCGGAAACTACCGTCGATATCATATGAAAGAGATGGCGGAATTCGTATATCCCAAAGAGTTCTTCTACTTTTACCGAGCCAGGTTTTGAACTTTTGGCCAGATCATTTCTGACAAGGTCGACAATCATCATATTTTCGGCTCTTTCTTTTTCGCTATTGAACAGTCGTTCTTTGTTTACTTTTCTTTCCAATTTGCCTTTACCGGTATGGATAGTTCCTTTGATGGGTTGAGAAATAATTTCACCCTTAATTTTTTTAATAAAGCGTTCGGGCGAAGCACAAATCAGGGAGAATTGTCGGGCTTTTAAGAATGCGGCAAAAGGAGTAGGAGATTGCTCGCAAAGTCTTAACCAGTACTTATAAGAATTGATATTATCCGAATGGGCTAGGTATTCTATGCAATAATTGATCTCGTAAACATCACCTTCATAGATGTGTCTTCTTAGTTTATTGATCACCTCAAGGTATTCCTCCCTTGACGTTTCTGTTTTGAATTCAATATTTTCATTTTCTGAAGCTTCTTCAACAAGTTTGTATTTTAGAATTTCCTCAAAAAGCTTTTCGGGATCTCCCAAGGTATGTATCATAACTTCATCTTCGCGGAACTCCAAAATATTTTGCGGACAAAAAAATAGCAATTCGGGAAAGGATTTATGATCAGCATTCCGGCTGCAGAGTTTTTCCGTATCATTTTTTAGGTCGTAGGAGAAATAGCCAAAAACCCAATCATGTGTTTTTTGAATGAATTCCTTTAATTGATTAAAAGCGCCGGAGCTTTCAGAAAGTGAAATAGAGGAAGAGGATCCAAAGGCGATCATTTTTGGAAAAGCTCCATGGGGGTATGAAATTTTGTGATTCTCCAAACGCACAAAGAATTCATTATTATTGGCCAGATCACAGGCATTTTGAACAAATTGACTGATATTTGAAAGTGCAAAACGTTTTGATTTACGATTCATTTCAGGATGGGTGGCAGGCTTTTTGTGAGCAAATGATCAGTATATTATCTTTGATAAAATTTCTATTATGAAGAAGGTTTCAATTTTACTAATTTCTATATTCTTTTTGTTCTCTTCCTGTGATGAAAATGGAAATATTGCACTTCCAACCGGATTATCCAACGAAGAGGTGATAATGGGCTTAAAAGAAGCTCTGAGAGTGGGTACAGATACGTCCGTTTCCAGATTGACGGCAACCGATGGCTATTTTGCGGACCAGGCGGTTAAAATATTATTGCCGGATGAGGTCAGTACACAAATCAATTCCCTGGAATCGGGTATAAACAGCGCCGGGCCATTCTTAAAACCAACCTTACAAACCCTTTATGACAATACATTAAAACCGGTGATCAATGATATGGTATTGTCTCTGAATCGCTCTGCGGAGGATGCAGCAAAACGCGCGACGCCCATATTTGTAGATGCGATTACCGGGATCACCATTGCTGATGGTTTTAACATTTTAAATGGTCCCGATACAGCGGCCACCAATTATTTAAGAGAAAATACTTTTTCCGAGTTATTTGGTGAATTTCAACCCGATATTGATAATTCGCTTTCAAAAGATCTAGTTGCGGGCAAAAGTGCCAATGATATTTTTAGTACTTATGTTTCTTCTTATAATAGTATATCAACAGCTTCTTTAGGACTTATAGATCCGGTTTCTGATGTGCCCTTATCGGAGTATGTGACAAACAAAGGCTTGAACGGACTGTTTCTTAAAGTTGGTGAAGAAGAAAAAAACATTAGAAATAATCCGTTGAATCGCGTGACCGATATATTAGAGCGTGTATTTGGAGGCGGATGATCAATAAAACACAGAATAGATTTGATAAAAGCGATTATCTAATAACATTTGTAGATTAAAATCCCTAGAAGACGAATATGGCGGAAATTTTTAAAATGCCACTGATGAGTGATACCATGGAAGAAGGTGTCGTGGCTAATTGGTTAAAGAAAGTTGGTGACGAAGTGAGCGCCGGAGATATTCTGGCAGAGATAGAAACCGATAAAGCGACGATGGAATTGGAGAGTTATGCCGATGGTGTGCTTTTACATGTAGCAGTTGATGCCGGAGAAAGCGTTGCAGTTGATGCACCATTGTATGTCGTTGGAGAAAAAGGAGAAGATATCAGCGATCTTAAAAAGGAATTTGAAGCCGGAGGTGCTGCTTCTGCAGACACAAAAGAAGATAAGGCAAAAGAAGAGTCAAAAGAGAAGGAATCAGATTCATCTGAAAAAGTGGATACTTCCAATATTCCTGCTACGGTAGTTAAAATGCCATTGATGAGCGATACCATGACAGAAGGTACCATTGCTGCCTGGCATAAAAAGGTCGGTGAGAGTGTCAGTTCCGGTGACCTTTTGGCTGAAATTGAGACCGATAAGGCAACCATGGAACTGGAAAGCTATGAAGATGGCACACTGCTTTACAGGGCAGTAGATGAAGGAGGTTCTGTTGAAGTGGAAGGTTTGTTAGCCGTAATTGGAGAAAAAGGTGCTGATTTTCAGGCCTTGGTAGATAATTTCCAAAAAGGAGGCAGCACTGACAATGGAAATGAAGAAATTAATAAAGAAGAAAAAGCAGAGTCAAAGCCCGAAAAGAAAACTGAAGAAAAAAGCAAAACATCTGCTAAACAAAGCACAGATGATACGGATGACAGCCGTGTAAAAGCTTCTCCACTGGCGAGAAGCCTTGCAAAAGAAAAAGGCTATAATCTCAACAATATCAATGGTACAGGTCCCAATGGAAGAATCATTAAAAAGGATGTAGAAGACCATAATCCTTCGCAAAGCTCAAAAGCAGCCGCATCAAAATCAGTAAGCAGTGGTGTACAGATTCAATTGCCGAGAGTTGTTGGTGAAGAATCCTATGAGGAAAGCAATGTATCGCAAATGCGAAAGACCATTGCCAAACGCTTATCCGAGTCAAAATTCTCAGCGCCACATTTTTATCTCACCATGCAGATAAATATGGATAAGGCGATTGAGGCAAGGAAAAGCATGAATGAAATTGCGCCGGTCAAAATATCTTTTAACGATTTGGTGATCAAAGCCGCGGCGATTGCATTGAGACAACACCCCAATGTCAATTCGAGTTGGCTGGGTGATAAAATCAGAATTAACCACCATGTTCATATTGGAGTGGCAGTAGCAGTTGATGAAGGATTACTGGTTCCAGTAGTACGATTTGCCGACAGTAAAACGCTTTCACATATTTCAACCGAGGTAAAAGATTTGGCGGGTAAAGCCAAGGATAAAAAATTACAACCCAGCGATTGGGAAGGAAATACATTTACCATCTCAAATTTGGGAATGTTCGGTATAGAAGAATTTACCGCAATAATCAATCCGCCGGATTCATGTATACTGGCAGTGGGGGGAATCATAGAACAACCAGTTGTAAAAGAGGGAGAAATAAAGGTGGGTAATATCATGAAAGTGACCATGTCTTGTGATCACCGTGTTGTTGATGGCGCTACCGGATCTGCATTTTTACAGACCTTTAAGGCCTTACTGGAAGATCCTGTGAGACTGTTAATTTAAAATAAAAGAATGACGAATATTAAAGCAACGACCGTTGTAGCCGTAAAGCACAATGGGCAAATTGCAATGGGCGCCGATGGCCAGGCTACTTTCGGCAATACTGTAGCAAAAAGCAATGTGCGCAAAATAAGAAAGCTCTTTGACGGTAAAATTATGGTAGGCTTTGCCGGCTCCACCGCCGATGCTTTCACTCTGATGGAGCGTTTTGAAGAAAAACTCAATTCTTATGGTGGCAACATGAAACGCGCCGCTATAGAATTGGCCAAGGACTGGAGAATGGATCGCTATTTGAGGAGGTTGGAAGCAATGATGATCACCGCCGATGAAAATGAAATTTTAACAATTTCCGGAAATGGAGATGTAATCGAACCCGACGATGAAGTTACATCGATAGGAAGCGGTTCGATGTATGCTCTGGCAGCTGCAAGAGCATTAAAAAAGCACAGTCCCAAACTAAGTGCGGAGGAGATGGTTACCGAAAGTCTTCATATCGCTGCTGATATATGTATTTATACTAATCACAACATTATAATTGAAAAATTAGGTAAATGATTATTTATCACAATCCAAGATGTCGGAAAAGCAGAGAGACGCTTGAAATTATTAAAAGTGCCGGCTACAATCCGGAAGTGTATGAATATTTGAAAAATCCCCTAAGCAAAAATCAGTTGCAGGATTTGCTAAAAAAACTCAATAAATCTGCAGAAGAAATTGTCCGCAAAAATGAGGCTGAATTTAAGGAAAATTACAAGGGCAAAGATTTAAAGGAAAGCGATTATCTCAACATGATTGTAAAATTTCCAAAACTTCTGGAAAGACCCATTGTTGTAGATGAAAACAGGGCAATTATTGGTCGACCACCGGAAAATGTTTTATCATTGTTAAAATGATAGCTTATATTGGAGAGCTTTATTGTTAAAGAGTTGCGCAACGTTTAGGAATCCTTAATTTTATGGCGAAATGAAGTCCTATTCTGAATTAGAAGTTTATAAAAAAGCCTACCATCTGGCAGTAGTAATTCATGATCTTACAGGATTGTACGATGATGAAGAAGAATTTGAATCACTGGTAAACGAATTAAGAGCAGTAAGCAGAGCTGTGGTAGCTAGAATTTCAGATGCCTGGACCCATAGAAAGTTTATGTCTAATATTGAGATTCATCTTGCAAAAGCCGTGACTGAAATCAATCTGACAATTGATCTATTAAAGAAAGCGCATGACTCTGATATAATTTCTGAAAAAAGGTTTCAGCAAAAAGTTACAGAGTACCTGGCTATTCAACACGATCTTCATGAAATCATGGAGAAGGGATCTTTTTAGTGCAATCAAACAATTTCTCATTTTACTTATTATGTAATCAGCTAATCTGATTAAATGGATTCTCCGTGTATAAAAATTTGCAGCATTAACGAGAAAGGTTATTGCGCAGGTTGCAAAAGAAATATTGAAGAAATAGCCAACTGGATGTTTTACAGCAGGGAGGAACGTCAGAAAATTTCGGATTCACTAGAAAGACGAAAGATTTAAGTATCGTTTTCCATATCCTGCAATTCCAGATTCAGGGCATTGGTACTGATTTGGGTTTCATAGAGTGAAAAACCAAGAGAAATCACAAGTAAGACCAATGAAATACCGAAAAAATAATTGGCTTCCATTCCGCGGCTTGTGAATATCAATATCATTGTGATCACACAGAACAAAAAGCTTAAGATTCCGAATATCTGCATGTATTTAATGAGATAAAGTCGTCTTCTCAGATTAACAATTTGTTTTTCGATTCTAAAACGATTTGAATCTTTTTTGTGTCTTTCTCGTAGGCTTCTTATTAATGTGGCTATGGCAAGAAAACGATTGGTGTATGCTAGAAACAACAAGGTGATCGCCGGGAATAAAAGTGCCGGTATGGAATAATCTATAACCAAATTTTTTATTTTAGCTTTATATTCGCATTCAAAATTAATTAAACATTCAAGGCTTCCAATATGAAATCTGTAATTAAAAGTATTTCGGTTTTAATTCTTGCACTAATTGTTTTCTTTTCGAAAGGAATTGCCCAGGAGGTATACAATGAAAATGCACTCCTTTGGGAAATATCAGGCAAAGATCTTGAAAATCCATCTTATGTTTTTGCCATTCTAAAATTTATCCCTGCTGAAGATTTTGTTTTTCACAGTAATGCTGCCAAAGCATTTGACGCATGCGGAATTTTGGCTACAGAAACGCATTTAGACCATCATGCCAAACACGAATTGAACAAGGCTGCGCATCTTGAACATGGAAAAACGCTAAAGGACTACCTGAGTGAAGAATACTATGAAAAACTTGAAAAGTTATTTACTGAGAAACTTGGTGTTTCTAAAATGAAATTCGATTTGGTTTACAGAAAGTTTAAGCCCATCATGCTTTCTACAACCATCACGCGATTGGCACTTAACCACCCTATGAAATATTATGAACCCGAATTGTTGATAAAAGCACATGAAAAAAACATGGTTTCCATGGGGCTTGAAACAGTTGAAAGGGAAGTAGAGGCATTGGAGAGTTTTAAACTCGAAGATCAAATTATTGCTCTTAAACATACCCTTGATAATTTGGATCAGCAAAAACAAGACTATAACGCGGTAGTAAAGTCATTTCAGGAAGGTAATCTGCACAAGGTATTGGAGTTTACCATGCACCCTGTAGAAAACAATAAAGAATTTCGCCAAAATTTTATTATTGACAGAAATAAAGAATGGATTCCGAAAATGGTAGAGTACATGCACATGGCCCCAACCTTTTTCGCCGTAGGAGCAACTCATGTCGCTGACGAATCGGGTATTCTTCATTTGCTGGAAGAAGAAGGATATATCGTTAAGCCTATTAAGGACTAATTTCGCAAAACTTCTTTAATACAATTTCTGATTATTTCACCTCCTTTTTTCATTTCTTTGGAAGAAATATTTAAAGGTGGTGAAAGTCTGAAGGCATTTGGACAGGATAAAAACCAAAAGCTAAGAAGACCTCTGTCACGGCATTTTAGCACTATTTTATTGACCGTTTCCTTGTCTTTAAATTCAACAGCAAAAAATAACCCAATTCTACGTACTTCCACAATTTCCGGATGGTAAAGAAAGGATTCCAGTTGTTTTCCTTTTTCTTCAACTGAATCGAGGATTTTTTCATCCATTAGGCATTCGAGAAATGCCAGTGATGCAGCACAGCTAAGTGGATTCCCACCGAAAGTCGTGATATGACCCAGTGCAGGATCCTTAGTTAATGATGACATGATATTTTTGGATGCAGCAAAGGCACCAAGTGGCAATCCTGCGCCTAATGCTTTTCCCATAACTATGATATCAGGAATTATTCCGTAATGTTCAAAAGCAAATAGTTTTCCTGTTCTTCCCATTCCCACTTGAATTTCATCGAGAATGAGTAAAGCACCGCATTCGCTGCATTTTTCTCTAAGTGCCTGTATAAAACACAAATTAGGAATTCGCAATCCTGCATCGCCCTGAACGGTTTCCATGATCACACAGGCTGTTTGATTATCGATTAAATCGAGCTCGTCTATTTTATTAAACTCTATTTGGTATACCTCAGGAAGAAGTGGCCTGAATGCGAATTTTTTGTATTCATTGCCGGATACCGACAAAGAACCATGTGTGCTTCCATGGTAGGATTTTTTAAATGAAATGATTTTATGTCTTCCGGTGTATCTTTTAGCCAGCTTGAGTGCTCCTTCTACTGCTTCTGTGCCGGTAGAGGTAAAATAGACATTATCGATAGGGTCGGGTAGCAGTTGGCATAACTTTACCGCCAAATTTGCCTGACTTTTAATCGAAAATTCACCATAGACCATGACGAAAAGGTGTTTCTCAATTTGCTCTTTGAGGGCCTCTATTATTTTCGGATGTCGATGGCCAAGATTATTAACCGCTATCCCTGAGATAAAATCCAAATATTTTTTACCCTCGCTGTCCCAGATATAGCTTCCCTCGGCACGGTCAACCGAAATTTCAAAGGGCAGAGGACTTGTTTGTGCGACAAACTCGTGAAAATACTTTGAAACTAAGTTTTTATCAGTAGCCATTGGCATAATCGTCTCTTCTCGGATCAGCTCCGCATTCCCAAAATCCATCTGAATTTAACAATATAGCATCAACTCTGCCAATGGGGATTCTCTGTCTTAGGTTTTGGCCGGTTTTGACCAATTCAAGGCTGTCTGCAAAATTAAAAAAGCCCTCCTCGTAAAATAGGCTATCGGGTAGCCATTGATGATGAAAGCGCGGAAATTCTACAGATTCCTGCATGCTATAACCAAAGTCTATAACATTTAAAATATTTTGAAATACAGAGGTAATTATGGTAGAACCACCGGGAGTGCCTATGATCAAAAAGGGTTTATTGTTTTTTGTAAGAATTGTTGGTGTCATAGAGCTCAACATTCTCTTTTCGGGTATTATGGCGTTGGCTTCACCACCAATCAGCCCATAATTGTTTGGAAAGCCCGGTTTTATAGAAAAGTCATTCATTTCATTATTGAGCAAAAATCCACATCCATTGACCAAAAGTTTGCTACCGTAAGGACTGTTTAGCGTGGTGGTAATCGAAACAGCATTGCCATCTTTGTCTACAATTGAAAAATGAGTTGTTTCCTCGTTTTCATAAACCAATTCCAAACCGGGACTAATATTTGTCGAAGTTGTAGCTTTGTCTGTTTCAATATCTGCCGATCTCATTTCCAGATATTCATCGCTTAATAATTCATTAAGAGGTACAGGATGAAAATCCGCATCACCAAGGTATTTCGAACGGTCTGCATAAACACGCTTTTCTATTTCACAAATGGTATTGATCGTTCTGAAATCCCATCGTCCCCATTCTTTAAAGGGATATTTTTCTGCCATTTTGAGCAAACTTATGAGCGCCCATCCACCACTGCTCGGAGGGGGCATAGAATAAACCTCATAACCTTTGTATTCGCCCTTTATGGCTTCCCGCCATTTCGGTTGGTATTTTTGCAGATCCTCTTTCGAAATGATCCCCCTATAGTCATTCATTGTGGCAATTATGGAGTCGGCGATTTCTCCTTCGTAAAAGACCTTTTCACCTTTATTGGCAATTAGTTGCAATGTGGCAGCTAGTTTTTCATTGCGTAAAGAATCTCCTTCTTTCCAGTTTTCTTTCTTAGTTAAATAATTGATTCTTTTATTGGTTTTGACAATATCAGCCATGTATTTATTCATGTAGAATGTGGCATGGTAGCTAAGTATCCAACCATTTTGCGCCAATTTTATAGAAGGCTTTATAAGCTCGCTCCAGTCTTTTTTCCCGTATTTATTATGCAATTCCCAAATACCTTTCACCGAACCGGGCACTCCAACTGCTAAGGCACCCCTTGTGCTTAAATCCGGAATTACATTTCCCAACGAATCAAGATACATATTGCGATCTGCTTTTAATGGGGCCTTTTCTCTAAAATCCAATGTACCTGCATTTCCGCTGCTGTCGATAAAAACGGCAAAACCACCTCCACCTAAATTGCCGGCATATGGGAAAACAACGGCAAGAGCAAAATGTACGGCTACCGCGGCATCAAAGGCATTGCCTCCCGATTTTAGAACCTCAATTCCGATATTGCTGGCCAAAGGATGGGCACTTACAATTGCGGCATTCTTAAAAACTTTTGATGTGCTTTTAGCTTGATTTGGTGCTTCCTGCGTACAGGAAAAAAACAGAAATATTACACTGATAACCGATAAAAATCGATTTGCCATAAATCAAAGCAATTCATTGGCGAGATTCGCTAATTCGGATCTTTCACCTTTTTCAAGAGTAATGTGTGCATAAAGATCCTGATCTTTCATCCTGTCTATCAAATACGAAAGGCCATTGGACTGGGCATCCAGATAAGGGGTATCAATTTGTC
Source organism: Hyphobacterium sp. CCMP332 (assembly GCA_014323545.1). Taxonomy (NCBI): domain Bacteria; kingdom Pseudomonadati; phylum Pseudomonadota; class Alphaproteobacteria; order Maricaulales; family Maricaulaceae; genus Hyphobacterium; species Hyphobacterium sp. CCMP332. Next base: position 289,402 of record CP058647.1, on the reverse strand, counting down.
TGATATCTCCTGTAAAAATGATCTTTGTATTTTCCCCGGCCCGCGTAATGATGGTTTTGATTTCATGCGGCGTCAGGTTTTGAGCTTCGTCGATTATAAATCCAATATTGGAAATACTCCTGCCCCGGATATAAGCTAAAGCATTGACCACCAGCTTTTCCGTATTCAGCATTTCATTGATGGCGATAAATTCTTTTTCTTTTTCTTTAAAATGACTCTGGATAAACTTGAGATTATCCCAAAGCGGCTCCATATAGGGGTTTATCTTACTTTTAATATCTCCGGGCAAAAAGCCTATGTCCTTATTGCTAAGGGGAACAATTGGCCTTGACAAATAGATCTGATTGAAATTTTTTCTTTGTTCCAATACTGATGCCAATGCCACCAATGTTTTTCCAGTACCCGCAACACCTGTCAGGGAAACCAATCGAATGTCTTGTTGGAGAATGGCGTGAATGGCAAAAGTCTGTTCTGCATTTTTGGCCTGAATTCCGTAAACGGTTTTTTTACCGATCTTATGAATGTTTTGATCCTGCCCATTGTAATAAGCCAATATTGAATTATTATCGCTCTTGATAATAAAGTATTGATTTTTTATTGGCTCTTCGTCAAAAAATTCGCGCCAATCTATCCTGGAGTTTCTGTATAGCTTATTGATCAGCTTTTGATCCATTCCTTCAACTACCTTTTTTCCAGTGTAGAGATCTGAAACTTCTTTAATTTTTCCGGTTTCGTAATCCTCAGCTGGAAGATCCAGCGATTTGGCTTTCACGCGCAGGTTAATATCCTTGGTCACCAGTATTACTCTGCAATCAGGTTGTTCTTCCTGAAGACCAAGTGCTGCACTCAGAATTTTGTGATCCGCTTTGTTCTCCGTGAAAATATTGCGTGTCCTGTCTTTGGAGTCACCCTTCATCAGGACCTTTAATCTTCCTTTTGTAGGCCCATTGAGCGAAATCCAGTCGCTTAGGTGATGGTTGGCAGCCAGCTCATCAATCCTTCTGATGAATTCCCTTGCTGAATAATTCTTTGTGTCACTGCCTTTTTTAAAATTATCGAGTTCTTCGAGAACTGTAATTGGAATGGCAATATCGTTTTCTTCAAAATTGTTAATTGAATCGTGATCGTATAAGATCACTGAAGTATCAAGAACAAATATTTTCTTAGGCTTTTTGCTCCCAGGCATAGGCTGATGTAATTCCGATCTATATAAAAAATGCTGCAATAGGCAGCAATGATTTTGAAGTTGAAAATTTGATAATTTATTCTTTGCTTTCCTAATCTAATTGTAAAATATAATGACATATTTTATATGACTCTGGCTAAAAAGTTAATGATGGTACGGCCTGCTTCTTTCGGATCAAATCCGGAGACCCTTCAGAACAATGCATTTCAAAAAAGTGATGTGATTGATTCAAAAAAAATACAAAGGGAAGCTTTGATTCAATTTGACGATATGTTTAATAAACTCCGGGAAAACAACTTTGACCTGTTAGTTCTTGACGAGCCTTTGGGGGATGCCTTACCGGATACAATTTTTCCCAACAACTGGTTCAGTACGCATCAACGCAGGGAGATCATTTTATACCCGATGTTTTCAGCATTGAGGAGAAAAGAACGACGACCAGAATTTATAGAAGCCATTAGCGATTCTTCAAATTATAATTTGTTATTGGACCTGAGTCAAAAAGAGAAGAATGGGGTTTTTCTTGAGGGAACGGGCAGCGTGGTATTTGATCATAATTCTCGGTTGGCATTTTGCTGTGAATCGCCTAGAAGTAATGAATCGCTCTTTTTTGAATTGGTCGAACATTTAAATTATAGGGGATTCTATTTTAAGGCTATTGATAAAAATGGTGTCCCAATCTATCATAGCAATGTAATGATGGCCGTAGGCGTTAGGAAAACGGTGGTCTGCTTAGATGCCATTGATAAAAACGATCGGGATCAAATGATTGCTTTGTTAAAAGAAGGCCGTAAAGACATTATTTCAATTACATTGGAACAAATGCATCAGTATGCAGGCAATCTATTACTGGCCAAAAATGATGATAATCAGGCTTTTTGGTTGATGTCAAAAACGGCTTTTGACTGTCTTGATCAAAGCCAAATAGATTCCTTAAAAGAAGATGGTGAAATTCTCTATTTCAACATTCCAGTAATTGAGAAATACGGTGGTGGTAGTGTTCGCTGTATGCTCGCTGAATTGTTTTAAAACATTTTCACCGAATTTATAGCATCAGAAATGACTCTTACACTTTTTTGAAGTGCCTTCGATTCCGAATCGGTCATTTTTAATTCTAATACGTCGATTACGCCTTTATTTGATACCATGGAAGGAAGAGATATGGCTATATCATTTATCCCATATGGTCCGGAAATAAGTGTTGAAAGGTTTATGATCCTTTTTTCGCCTCTTAAAATCCATTTTAAAAGTGTAGCAGTAACAAGGCCTATGGCGTGGTTTGTGGCACCCTTGCGTTTGATGATTTCATAGGCAGCCCTTCGCACTCTTTCACCAATCTCGGATTCATATTCGCTATTCCAATCTTTCCATTCGCGTAGAGGAATTCCACCAATCATTGCTCTCGACCAAAGAACAACTTCTGAATCACCGTGCTCTCCAATGACCTGAGCATGGACACTTTTGGGTTCCAAAGCCAATTTTTTACCAATCATTTCTCTTAACCTTGCAGTATCGAGCATGGTTCCTGTACCGATGACCTGTCCGGGTGGAAGTTTAGTATATTTTTGATAAAAGTAAGTTAGGATGTCTACGGGATTGGCCACTATAATTAGAATACCTTTGAATCCTTTGAGTTTTGCCGATATGTTTTTAACAATTTTTATGTTTTCTTTTAACAGGTCAAGACGACTCTCATCGGGCTTTCCTCCACGTCCTGCAGTAATTACGATGGCCTTGCAATTTAACATCTCTTCTATTTCTACGGCCCTAACTTCAGCGGAAGAGTAAAATGGAGAACCGTGATTAAAATCCATCGCCTCGCCTTCGGCAATTTCTTTGCGCGCATCGTTTAATAACAATTCACGGCATATTCCCTTGTGTAAAATAGAACTCGCAACACCGGTGCCAACCCAACCCATTCCTATTATCCCAATTGAGACATCATTCATATTTCTACTTTATTTTGAGTGCATTTTGGATATTCTAAGGCAATATTAAGATTCTCTGGATGGGAAATCCTGTTTTTTCATGATATCGGTAAGGGAACTTAAAATTGTCAGTTTACCGCCATATGTATCTGTCAGATTTTTAACATTGAAAGTTTTAGAAATTGGTCCTGAAGCAACTAGTCTTAGATTAAGCAAGATCAACCAGTCAAAATATTCGGCAACAGACTGGAGGTCATGGTGCACAACGACCAGAGTCTTTCCGTTTTTCACCATATTTCTCAACAATTCAATGATGGCACTTTCTGTAGCAGCGTCTACGCCGGCAAAGGGTTCATCCATAAAATAAATGTCAGCATCCTGTGCTATGGCTCTCGCTAGAAACACTCTTTGCTGTTGGCCGCCCGAAAGCTGAGAAATTTGTCTTGTTGCATAGTTTTGCATGCCTACTTTTTCCAAAGCAATTTGAGCAATTTCCCTGTCGGCCTTGCGCGGTCTTTTCAAAAGACCAAGATGTCCATAGCGACCCATCAGCACAACATCAAAAACTGAAGCAGGAAAATCCCAGTCAACCGATTCTCTTTGTGGAACATAACTCACTTTTTTCCTTACATCATCGATGTCTTTATCAAATATTTTTATGTAACCACTGCTGATTGGAATGAGACCCATAATGGATTTTAACAAGGTGGATTTACCCGAACCGTTGGGTCCAAGAATTCCAATTATTTGTCCTTTCGGAACAGAAAAGTCAACCCCCCAGAGTACGGGTTTGCGATCGTAGCTGACGGTTAAGTCATGGACTTCAAGAATTGGATTTTGTGCTTGTATAATCATTATTTCAAAGCTTCAACTATTATTTTCACATTGGCTCTCACTGTGCCTATATAGCTTCCTTCCGGACTTCCGGCTTGACCCAGGGCATCTGAATAAAGATAGCCGCCAATTTTGAGAGGGTGTCCTTTTCGCATACAGCCTTCTACCACAGCATCAATAGACCGTCGCGATACAGATGTTTCAACAAAAACGGCGGGAATTTTATTCTCCACAAGAAAATTTACGAGTTTAGTAATATCTTTTATTCCGGCTTCACTCAATGTGGATATTCCCTGTAATCCACGTACCTCAATATTATAGGCACGGCCAAAATATTCAAATGCATCATGAGCGGTAACAAGAACTTTATTTTTATGTGGAATTGAATTGATAGAATCTTTTACAGCATTGTGTAAATATTTTAATTGGAGGACATAATTATCGCGATTGTTCAGGATTTCATTGCTAAAATGCAGTGTGTCTGCCAAATGGCCACCCAAATTATAAACTGCCTTCGACCAAAGCGACACATCAAACCAAATATGGGGGTCATAATTTCCTGAAAATCCTTCTGCCTGAATAAAATCATCTTTATCAAGCATTTCTTCCATTGAGTAAACAGTCTTTCTTTCTTTTAATCGTTCAAGAATTTCAACCATTTTACCCTCGAGATGCAGTCCGTTATAAACTACAATATCCGCATTGTTTAATCTTTGCAAATCGCCCTGAGTCGCTTTGTACAAATGTGGATCGACACCCGGGCCCATTAAACTTGTAATTTCAGCATTGGTATCGAGTAAATTGATAAGCGCATCACCGATAATTCCGGTTGTGGCCACAATACGGACTTTTCCCTGCTTTTCAGAGGAATTTGTCGAAGTACAGGCTATTGTGATAAGCAGCAATAACACATAAAACATCAAATTTTTTCTCATCAATAATTTACCATTAGATTTTGTGCTATTTGTGCTGAAATAATTATTGGGCTGTGATTATTGATGCTGACTTCATATGAATTGTCAAATTCGACGATCTCAATTACCTTGACTTTCACTCCAAGTTTAATATGAATCTTGTCCAGGTATTTGAGGAAAACACTAGAAGTTTCTCCCAATCCCACTACTGAAGCCATTTCTCCGGGTTTCAGTTCAGACAAGGGAAATTTTTGAAGTTCAGGGAATGAACCCGAATCATCGGGAATGGGATCGCCATGAGGATCAAATTTTGGCTGACCCAAAAACTCGTCCAGTCTTTTTATCAATAGAGGAGAACGGATGTGTTCCAATTGCTCAGCTACTTCATGAACTTCATCCCAATTAAATTTTAATTTATCAACCAAAAACACTTCCCAAAGCCGATGTTTTCTTATCACTCTTATGGCGGCCTCCTGGCCTTCGGTATTTATTTTTACACCCTGGTATTTTTTGTAATTGATCAGCTTTTTATTTGAAAGTTTTCTCAGCATGTCACTTACAGATGCCGGCTTTGTGTCCATGGCATCGGCTATTGCATTGGTGCTCACAGCCTGATGCCCCTGCTGTGACAAATGAAAAATGGCCTTGAGATAATTCTCTTCTGTAAGACTGAGTTTCATAGTATAAATTTAGACAAATCTAAAAATAATATTTGAATAAATAAACTAATATTTAAATTTATAAAGCATTGTAATACAGGTAAATATGATAAAAGTTAAGAGGAGTCTAAAACCGTGTTTAAAAAATTTAACTTGATCTTTTCACTATTCCATAGGGCGGATTCATCTTTAAAATCTGAATGGATTTTTAATTTTATGGCTTCGATGACTGATGTATCCGGAGAAGAATTAAAATCAAAATGAATGAGGGGTGCTTTTGGATTACAGTTCTTTTTCCAATAGTTATTTTCACTGATGATCATTGGAATTCCATTTGCAAGCGCATCGTATAATTTAGTGGGGAATTTATTCCTGTTTTGTTCATTGACGTGATAAGGAGCAAGAAGAACATCCGATCTTTTATAGACTTCAATAATTTCGTAATTATCTACAGGGTTACTTTTTATTTCACCGCTTAACCAAGGGTAGGAAATTTTATTTAACCTTGAATAGACATCCTCTTTAGTGGCATGAATACATAGATTTAGCTGGGCTTTTTGCCCCAATTTATTAATTGAATCAACAAAATTAATGGCTTTAAAAATACCGGTGCTATGATGCGCAGTACCTGTAAATGCAAATCGGATATTATCCGGATTGAATATATTTCTCCGGATTTTTTCACCCTGGTATTTATTCTCCAATACCGTGTGTTTTGGACCAATAAAGGGGAGTTCATCTAAATAACATTTCTCAGCTAAAAAAAAATGGTCAATTTGCCTGCTCGCCTTTAGCTCAATATTTCTTATATAAGTTGCCAGTAAATGATTCAAGGGAAAGGGATATATGCCTAGCCTACTTACATTTAGACTGTGATTTTCACGAATATCATAAATAAGAAAACAGTCATTATTTTTTTTGTATTTAATTGCTGAATTTAAAAGTTCAAAAGTATTGACGATTAAAATTTCAGGTTTAATTCTATTGAGCAGTGCTAAGAATTTATAATTTGATTGCATTCTGCCCAAACTGATCCGCTTAAAATTAAAAATTGGATGAAATGAAATCTTATTATCACTTTGTTTATTGTTAGAACTAAAACCGGCAATATGTACATCGAGGTTTGGAAATTCTGCTAAAGATAAACCCAACTTTTTGTACATTCGCGGCTCATTAACCGGCTTTAAAACAGAAGCAATAAGGACTTTCTTTTTATCCATTGAATCGGCAAATTATGGAATTACAAAAACTAATTGAAACGGCCTGGGACAATAGAGAACTTCTCAAAGAAGATGAAACGATTGCTGGCATAGAAAAAGCAATTGAAATGCTCGATAAAGGCGAAATTCGTGTGGCAGAACCAGAGGGCGAGGACTGGAAGGTCAATGAGTGGGTAAAGAAAGCAGTTATCCTCTATTTTCCAATTCGCAAAATGGAAACCCTGGAATCAGGAATTTTCGAATTCCACGACAAGATTCCATTAAAGAAAAATTTTGCAGAATTAGGAATTCGGGTTGTACCTCATGCACTCGCCAGATACGGTGCTTATGTATCAAAAGGAGTAGTTATGATGCCTTCGTATGTAAATATTGGTGCCTTTGTGGATGAAGGTACTATGGTAGATACCTGGGCTACGGTGGGAAGTTGTGCGCAGATTGGAAAAAACGTACATCTGAGTGGTGGTGTTGGAATAGGAGGTGTTTTAGAACCTCTTCAGGCTTCACCGGTTATTATAGAGGATGGCGCATTTATAGGTTCAAGGTGTATAGTGGTAGAAGGTGTGCGCATAGGAAAGGAAGCGGTTTTAGGTGCAAATGTAAGCCTTACTAAAAGCTCTAAAATTATCGATGTCACAAAGTCAACACCTACTATCTACAAAGGCTTTGTTCCACCGCGATCTGTAGTCATTCCGGGTACCACAGTTAAAAAGTTTCCCGCAGGGGAATTCAATGTTCCTGCGGCCTTGATAATTGGTAAGCGAAATGCCGGAACTGATCTGAAAACATCATTAAATCAAGCATTGAGAGAAAACGATATCGCCGTATGATGACATTAATCACATCTAAAATTGCAATGGCAAAGGACCTCGGTATGCATGGCAATTTATTTGGAGGAAATATGCTTTCATGGATAGATGAAGCAGCCGCTACATTGGCTTCAAGGATTGTGCAAACCGCAAGTCTTGTGACGCTTAAAATGGAAGAAGTAGTTTTTAAAAAAGCTGTTAAACAGGGTTTTCAGATTTTAATTTATGGTGAGGTACATAAGATTGGAAGCACTTCAATTACCCTTTCCATTGAAGCTCGCAAGCACAATGTTTATTCAGGAGAAGAGGATGTAGTTTGTTCTACTAAAATAACTTTTGTTAAAATAGACGAACACGGTTCTGCAATACCGATATCACCTCATATTCGTAAAAAATGGGAAAATGGGGAAATTTAGGTTTATTTGAAATTCGCGGCGATGACCAATTCCTTGCCACCCATTGAATAATCATAAAAACCGGTACCCGATTTTATCCCGAGATTTCCGGATTGTACCATGTTGACCAATAATGGGCAAGGGGCGTATTTTGGATTGCCTAGACCTTCGTGTAATACCCTTAAAATAGAAAGACAAACATCCAATCCTATAAAGTCTGCCAGCTGTAATGGTCCCATGGGATGTGCCATGCCCAGTTTCATAACGGTATCAATTTCCTGAACTCCGGCCACACCCTCAAATAGTGTAATGATCGCCTCATTAATCATTGGCATTAAAATTCGGTTGGCCACAAATCCTGGATAATCATTTACCTCTACAGGTACTTTTTTTAAATTTTCAGAAAGTTCAAATACCGTTTTGGTAACCTGATCGGAAGTAGAATAGCCCCTGATTACCTCTACCAGTTTCATGACCGGCACCGGATTCATAAAATGCATACCAATTACCTTATCGGGTTTTGAGGTTACACTGGCAATTTTAGTTATGGAAATTGATGAGGTATTGGAAGCCAGTATGCAATCCTTTTTAGTATTCTCATCAAGGGTCTTGAAAATTTTTAATTTCAAATCCACATTCTCCGTGGCTGCTTCTACAACCAAGTCAGCATCGGCAACACCTTTTGGCAGATCCGTATTCATATTAACTCTGGCCAGAATACTTTTTTTGTCGTTTTCAGTAATGAGCTCTTTTTTGATTTGGCGTTCGAGATTTTTATTAATGTTGGCAATGCCCTTGTCCAATGAATCCTGACTTATGTCAATCAGATTGACATCATATCCGTTTTGAGCAAAAACATGTGCGATCCCATTTCCCATAGTACCTGCTCCAATTACTGCGATTTTTTTCATCCTTTTGAGTTTTGGTCACGCAAATTTAATGCTCAGAAATGCTTATCCAAATAATTTAATATTCACTTACTTTTTGAATTTTTATTGTATTAAGTAATAAAAAAGACCTATTATAAATCTAAAATTGCTTTAATTGGTTATAAATAGAAATATCTATACTATGAAAACAAAATTACTTTTACTCTTAACCTTAATTTCAATTCAATTTGTCTGGGCTCAATCTGTGACTATAAGTCCGGATAAAGATAATACCTTGTATGAATCCGCTAACGGTGATATCAGCAATGGCGCCGGTGATTATTTGTTTTTTGGGCAAACCAATCAAGGCGATTTAAGAAGGGCCCTAATATCTTTTGATATTGCATCAGCGCTTCAACCGGGAGATAGTGTCACCAATGTATTACTTCGATTTGAAGTCAGCAAGGTACCAAACAGCACAAGTAGAACCACAAATATTCATACATTAAGTACTGATTGGGGAGAAGGCAGCAGCAATGCAGGAGGAAACGAAGGTACCGGAACAGCAGCAAGTACGGGAGATGCCACCTGGACCATGGCCTTTTTTGGTGGAACCAATCCCATTCCGTGGGCCAATGCCGGTGGAGATTTTAACCCAACTGCATCGGGTAGTGTCGATGTGACGGGTACAGGAGCTTATAGTGCTTCAAGTGCACAGATGATTGCCGATGTGCAGGACTGGTTAAATAATCCTTCCAATAACAATGGTTGGATATTAATTGGAGAGGAAGGCATAAATGCCAGTGCAAAACGCATCGATTCAAGGGAAAATTCATCCAACTCAATTTCCTTGCAAATTGATTTTTTAAGACCTGTGGCTCTAAATGCAAAATCCGATTTGATTAAAACTGTTTCTGTGTTTCCAAACCCTGTCAAATCAAGTTTTGAGATTAAGTCTAATATGAAAATTGAAAATGTTGAAGTGCTCGATTTAAATGGAAAAAGAAGAAAAGTATTGAATCCAAATTCTAAGCTTTTTGATATTTCAGATTTGGACCGGGGTATTTATTTGCTCAAAATGCAAATAGGAGATACAACCATAACTCAAAAATTGATTAAGAATTAAATTGCATAAAACGGCACAATTAACCCGAAACGCAAGTTTCGGGTTTTTTTATACTATTTGCTTTTGAGTATTGGTATTGACGAAGAGCACATCACCAATGGAATCGTAACCTTTAAAAACTTCTTCGGCCTCGTGTTTCACCATTTCAGTTCGAATTCCCAGAATGGTTAAATCGGCTTCGGCAGACTTTTCATTGACAATATTTTTTATTTCAATCTCTTCGGTTTTAGGTATAACCTCAATATTATTTGGTGAAATTGGCAACCTGCCTGTTTTGATCAATTCCATGATCTTATTTCTTTGATTGACTAGATCTTCTTTTGGATAAATGGCAAAGATTTTAATATCGCCCTTATGCCAATCCGGATGTCCTAAAATAATGTAGGACAACAAGATCATTAAACTCGCATTCTCAAAATCCTTTTGAGTAAGCCAAATGTGAATTTGTTTTCTAAAACCGAAATTTCTGTCAGAACTTCCGAGAATCATAACATCAAAATTGGTGGATTTCGTGAGTTGAAAGTTATCTACAATATCACTCAGATTATCGGGTTTATGTTTTGAAAACTCAAAGAGTATCATGTTATTTTCTTTGCCGGATATGCCCGGAAGTTGAATCACCTGGGCCACTGCCGAGGTATAGCTTGGACTGATCATTGTATCCAAGTAGATATTTGTTTTGTTGGCCTCTGCCATTTTTATGAGCTTGTTTAAAGACTCTCTTGCTTTAATATGTGTGTCTTTGGACAGATAACCATCAATTCTATGAATATAGGTTCCAAATCCAAATTTATAAGAAATCCAACCCAGCAATTCAAAAGCACCAAAACGTTTGAATGAGTCTTCTGAAATACATACTACTGAGGGTCTCCATGTATCAGCATCGGGATCTTTATGAGCCTTTTGCAGAAATACCTGAAGTTGGCGTGCTAATTGGAATATTACGGATTGAAATATTCTGTTTAATCCCTCTTTTTGACTTCTGGTATTCGATATTCCCAGATAAGTGAGTACCATAATAGCCAGGGATATTGTGGCGTAGGTGGCATTCATTTGAAACATCAGAAAAATACACAATACGGCTCCAACCAGGGATAAAAACCATTTCGATCTAAAGGAAGGCCGGTAGGAGGGATCACCAGCAAAATGTTCCAAAAATGAAATGGTACATATTGCTCCATAAGTCACCATGAAGAACATTGAAATGATCTCTGCCACAAAGTTGACATCACCGATCATAACGAAAAAGAAGGCAATAATTGAAGTGACGATTGCGGCGTTTCGCGGTTCTTTGCTTTGCGTTACAAATTTTGATAACCAGATATTGGCATCTGTGGATGGAAAAATTCTATCTGAAGCCAGAGCCTGCAAAGTTCTGGGTGCTACCATAATTGAACCCAGTGCTGAAGAAATGGTAGCTGCAGCGAGCCCAATAGGTATGATTGGTCCCCATATGGCAATATCGCTCATGATCAACTGATTCTGATCGAGTTCGTTAGGTGAGGCGGAGAGGTACAGTTTTATAGCAATAAAGAAATACATTATCATTCCAAAAATTGTTGCATACAACGTTCCTCTTGGAATTGATTTTTTGGGATCCTTTAAATCTCCGGATAGTCCCACACCGGCAGTCATACCGGTAAATGCTGGAAAACAGATGGCAAATACAAAAAAGAAATTATCCGGATCAGAAACCGTCTGCATCATATCCATTTCAGTAAAATCAACAGAACCGGCTGTTTTTCCTCCCATAAAAAACATAATAAGAGATGCTGCGAGAATGGTGACTACAAAATAGAGCGCTTTCACTCCAAGATCAGCACCCTTAATCAAAATGAGTGAAATCAATAATAGCAAAAAGGGAATGCTCACGATTCTGTAATCAAAAACGTAAATCGCGTATTCCTGTAATAAATAATGAAATACAGGTTCAAATGCCTGGGAAAATGCGATAATATAAAATGCTACACTTATCGCCTGAGATAAATAAAGTGCTATTCCAATTGCGGCACCTATGGTGATTCCAAATGACCTGGAGATAATATAGTATTCACCGCCACCTTCTACTTTCTGGTTTGTGGCAATTTCAGCAATGGCCATGGCCGTTGGAATTGTTACCAAATGACCAATAATGATAATTGCAAAAGTGCCGTATAAGCCAACATTTCCAACCGCATATCCAAATCTGAGGAACATGATTGCTCCGAGAATGGTAGAAACAGCTGTAAGAAATACAGGCGCCGTTCCAAAGCCTTTTTTAGTTTGACTCATAAAATAATCAGGTTAATTCTCTTAAGTCTACAGGAACGACTCTCGATACCCCATTTTCTACCATGGTAATCCCATAAATTATATCTGTACTTGCCATGGTTCTTTTATTATGTGTGACGATTATAAATTGAGATTCATTGGAAAACTCCCGAACAATATTATTGAATTTATCAATATTCGCATCATCCAAAGGCGCATCTACTTCGTCAAAAATACAAAAGGGAGCCGGTTTTAATAGATAAATTGCAAATAATAGGGAAGTGGCCGTAAGCGTCTTTTCTCCCCCCGACAATTGATTGATGGTTAGCGGGCGTTTGCCCTTGGGTTGCGCAAATATTTCAATGTCGGAATCCACAGGATCATCGGGGTTTATTAGTTTTAAATCACAGGAATCTTCTTCTGTAAAAAGCGTGCGAAATACCTTGTGAAAATTAACCCTTATTAGCTCAAATGCCTTTTCAAATGTTTCTCTAGCCACCATGTCAATCTCCGAGATGGTATTTAAGAGAGATTCCTTTGCTTTTATTAAATCTTCTTTTTGTTCTATTATAAAATCATATCGGTTTTTAATCTCCTCATAAGCTTCCAGCGCCATGGGATTAATAGGGCCTAATCGCTCGAGACGATCTTTTATTTTTTGAACTTCATTTAACAGCGCTTCTTTTTCTTCCTCATCAATGTTTTTATTGCCATCAATTTTGGCTATGTCAATTTCAATTTCAAACTCAACAGAAAGCCTCTCCTTGAGGGCGGTCATTGCCAGGTCTGTTTCATTTCTTTTTTCCTCAAGACTGTGGATAAATGAATCAATCACCTCTTTTTTTCTTTGAAATTCCCTGACTTGCTTCTCTATATCATCGATCAACGTTCTCAGCGCATAATAGGCTTTTTCCTTTTCATTAACCGTGTTTTCAAGGGATTCCTTTTGATCGTATAATTCAACGAGATCAGACTCCGCAGCATCGGTTTTACTGAGTAAGACTTTTATCTCTTCATTGGTTTTCTGAATATCACTTTGAGCTTTTTCTATTCTTTCCTTACTGTTTTCAAAATTGCCTTTTTTGTAATCGATATCCTGGGTCAGCGACTTTTCTTTATTCTGAAGCTGAATAAAAAAGATATTTGCTTCATTGTAAGCCTGAGAGGCTTCCGAAGAATTGGATTTTTCTTTCTCAAGTGCTTCTGCGGCAGATTTTAATTCCTGTTCTATATTTTCAAGTGCTATTTGACATTTTTCGAGTTTAGGCCCCTGTTCGAGTTTCGAAGATTCGATCTCTTCAATTTTAGCACGGATATCTTCTTTTTGACCTGAACTCGAAGCAATTAAATCTTCAAATTGCTCTTTCCTTGTTTTGATAGAAACCAGCTCTTGTTTGAGGTTATTCAAATAGTCCTGTTTTTCATCGATAATATGGTTTTTATCAGCCTTTTTGAGCTCCTCAAGGTCAAATTGCCGTTTTTTAAGTTTGGCTTCGGTCTCCTGATCTTTTATTTGAAGTTTTTGAATTTCATTTTTTAGTTTGACCAGATTTTTTTCCCTTCCAATCCTTTTGCCTTCAAAAAGTCCTACTGAACCGCCGGACAGACTAAACTTCCTTTTTACTGTTTTCCCATCTTTACTTATCCATACTACATCTTTATCTGATAATATACTGTTGTCAAATTTTTCAACGATATAGACATTATCAAGAAGGTATTGCACCAGTTTTTTATACTGCATATCGTATTCTACCAGTTCGGTAGCTGCGATGGCTGAATTAAAGATTTTTGGCTTTTGAGAAAGGTAATTGTCAAATTCAGAAAGGATAAAGAAATTGGCCTTTCCCTTACTGGCGTCGCTCAATAAATGAATAGCTTTTAATGCCTCGTCGAGACTGGCCACCACATAGTAATTCAGGTAGGGTTCAAGGTAATTTTCAATAGCCAACTTGTGGTTTTCATCTGTAGAAATAATATCGGAAAGCAGCGGTGACTTTTTTGCCCAATTGCCTGATTTTTTAAGAAATTTTATTGCCTCGGGAAAACCTTCCAGATTATCGACCAGTGATTTTGTGAGTTTGTACTCATTTTCCCTGGAGTCGATACTTCTTCGGACTTCGATATGTTTAGTTCGAATCTTTTCAATGTCGTTTTCCGCTGCTTCGATTTGTTTGACTACTTTGCTTTCATCGTCTTTCAGAACTGAAAGTTCTTTTTCTTTTTCCTTAATGTTGTTTTCGAGAATTGCGATCTTTTCTGAAAACATCTCAATGTCTTTTTCTTTGGCACCGCTGTCGGTATCTGCACGTTCTATTTGTTGTTTTAGTGATTCGAGCTGAATTTCATTGATTTCTATAGCTTTGGAAATTTGATAATATTCCTGTTGAGCATTGGTTTTGCTTTTTAGTAATTCATCGTATACAGTTTGCTTAGCTTCTGTTATTTCTTTTTGTTGATGATGTAATTTTTGGAGTTCCTCAACTTTCCTGGTATTGGCTTTCACCTCTTCAGCGATTTCTAAAAGTTCCTGTTCAAGACTTTTTATACTAAATGCGGCCCTTTCATTACTTTTTTTATCCGAGTCCAACTGTTCATTTAACCTTTCCAGATTGGAATTGAGATATCTGAGCCTTTCGTTTTTGATATTTTTTTCGCTCTCGTAATTTCTGATTTTTTCTACATGCTCATTTAACGATTTCTGTGCTGAGGAGAGTTCTTTTTCTTTGGTAATTAGATTTTTCTTTTCCTCTTCAATTTTTGAGTCCTGCTTCTGAATTTTACTTTGTATATCACTTCTTTGATCCTTTTCGGATTGTATTTGTGCCTTGTATTTATCCAGCGTTTGTTTGTGAGAACTCATGCTGATTTGGGCGAGCTCAATACTTTTGCTTTTATAATCTGATTTTAATTCCTGATATTTCTGAGCTTGTTTAGCCTGTTTTTCCAGGCTTTTCATATTTTTTTCAATCTCAAAAAGAAGATCTTCCACACGTTCAAGATCCTTATCAGTGTCCTCGAGTTTTTTAAGGGTTTGTCGTTTTCTAACCTTGAATTTTGAAATACCTGCAGCCTCTTCAAACAGATTTTTTCTTGCTCCATCCTTATTTTGAAGAATATCATCGACCATTTTAAGCTCAATTATGGCGTAGGAATCAGATCCGATGCCTGTGTCCATAAAAAGATTGGTAATATCCTTTAAGCGACATTGAACTCCATTTAATAAGTACTCACTATCACCCGAGCGATAGTATCTCCTGGTAATGGTTACCTGAGAATACTCAGTAGGTAGAATGTTTTTAGTATTGTTAAATGTAAGGGAGACCTCTGCCATTTGCATGGCCTTTCGCTTTTTGGTGCCATTAAAAATGACATTTTCCATTTTGTCTGAGCGCAATGTTCTGGATTTTTGCTCACCAAGCACCCATCTTATGGCATCAACGATATTTGACTTGCCACAACCGTTGGGGCCCACTACACCAGTGATACCCTTGTCAAAATTTATAATAATCTTATCACCAAAACTCTTAAAGCCTTTGGCTTCCAGTCGTGTAATCTCCATATATTAGATTGCAATGGAGCGAAATTAGCATTTTTGGTAAAAAGGAATCCCCGGAAAAGGGGTTATTTTATAAGATGTGGATAACTATTCGGCAATTAGGTCAAATGCTTCTCTTTTTATGGAATCAACATCCAAACCGAGTTTCAAACCGTCTTCTATAGCACGGATAAGTACAGTAACAATAATTTTCTTGAATCCAAGTCGGATGGCAACTTCTACACAATAGTCCAGCTCCTTTTGATATAATTTGCCATCGATCATCATCATCTGTACAACATTAAAGAGGTATTCGAACTGATCCTCCTCATTGTCAGGTACAACGATGTCGATATCTTCAGCCCGGTCTATTAATTGATCAATTTGCTTAGCATTGAGGCCACTTTTAAAACCAATCTTATATACAAGATCTTTCTCGGTCTGATCAAAGTGATCATCGATTTTAGCCAAATACACCAAGTTACTCAGGTGTTTATCAATCAAGGTTTGCTTGTCAAGCATGTTTGCTGTATTAGTTATATACAAAAGAACTAAATTTTTTTAAATCAGGTTCTCACCTGAAAGTTTATATCATATATAGATTTTCTTTTTTATATAAATGTAACCGACTAAATCGGAATTTTTTTCAATTTTATACTAAATATAAGCTCTTTAGGGCTTAAATAGCTATTTTCCTGTTTCCATTTCTTTAAATCGATAAAATTTCTTGTATCAAATAGAGTTAATACAGGGATATTTGTGCTTATTCTAAAAAAAATATACATGCTTTTTATAAGCAAAATATTTGATTTTCGGTATGTTTTTGAGTTAAAATCGGTGATGATTAATGAGCCCTGTTCTGCAAGCATGGAATGACATTTATCTAGAATTAAAGGTATATCATTGAATTTTTGACTATCCAGAAAAAAGGGCAATGCGATTACATCGTATTTCACTGATGAGCCAAAATTTTTAAAATCTTTTTTTTCTATTCGGATTTTATCTGCCAGATTCAGATTATCGCGTCTTTTTCTGCTTTTTTCACACATTTTGGCACTTTTATCAATACAGTTTATGCATTTAAATTTACTTGTGTCAATGTGTTCAAGAAATTCCGAACTTCCACATCCAACAACCAATAATTTACTCTCCTGACTGACTCCGTTTAAATGGATGCATTCGGCTTTTATCAAAGATTGGCCAAATACAATTTTTTTAAGTAGATCATAAAAGGGAGCAATTATACCGTAGTTATTCGTCATTTATAGCCAAAATAGAACAATTGGAATTAAAAATATTCCGTCTCCAAGGCTTCGGTAAAGGTCGGTGGAAATAAGTAGTTGTGATTTTCTAAAAGAAAGAAATAGAATAAACAGCATTGTCAACAGTAATAGTCCGATAAGCGTATGCTCACTGAGGGATATAAAATACAGACACAAAAACAAACAAAAAAGTGCTGCTATTTTAATGCTTTGACTGATTTTATAAGGACTCCAGTACAAACTGATGCTTGTAAACCGATCTTCCATATCGGCTTCTCGTTCTATAGTGCTAAAAAATAAAAGATTGATAAGGGCTAATAAAAATAATATAACTAATGCCAGATAGGCATCAGGGGAAATATATTTTGCAGAAATAAATGGGCTTAAAGCAATGCCAAGTGAGTATCCTAAAGCCACACGCATTTCCTTGCCAAACAGGAAGAAATAATCTTTGGAGAAGTGATTTAATATTTGATGTACAACTACAAAAATCATTAAAGATAGTCCTGCAATAATGATTTCCATAGGAAAATAAAACAAAGTAAAGGCAGCGTTAATCAAAATGGCCAGCAAGGCAATTAAGCTTATGAAAGTGAAATGCTTCTGATGGAATCGATGTCTGAAAGAAACAGCTTCTTTTTTAATCAATTTGGCATCAACAAGATGATCGAGGGTGTAAATCAACCAAACACTAAGTCCTAATACCAAATCATAATGCCAAATTGAATTTAAATCTAAGATGATATATAAAAGCTTAGAGCAAGCTACTGCACCAATCGCAATGTCGATACTCAAGGCATTTATGTACCTTAAAAACTTTGTATAAATATTCAAATTATTGGTCTAAAGCCAGTATCCCTGGAAGCTCTTTTCCTTCGAAATATTCCAATAAAGCACCTCCTCCGGTAGAAACGAAAGATACTTTATCACCATATCCCAATTGATTGACAGCAGCAGCAGAATCCCCTCCACCTATTAGTGAAAATGCACCTTTCGCACTGGCAGCCGCTATTGCCTTGGCAATTTCTTTAGTTCCTTTGCTGAAATTATCCATTTCAAAAACACCCATTGGTCCATTCCATAATATGGTTTTTGCTGAAGATATAGTTTCAGAATATGTTTTTATGGCTTGTGGCCCGATATCCAGACCCATATAGCCATCTTTGATTTCATGGCTATTGCAAATCATCGTATTGGCATCATTATCAAATGCATCGGCTGCCACAGAGTCCATTGGTAACAATATCGATACACCCTTATCTTTACTTTTGCCTATCAGTTCTTTCGCAAGCGGGATTTTGTCCTCTTCGCAAAGGGAATTTCCAATTTTCCCACCCTGTGCATTAATAAATGTATAGGACATACCTCCACCGATGATAAGGTAATCTACCTTATCCAGAAGCTTTTCAATAATTAATATTTTATCAGAAATCTTTGCACCCCCCATGATTGCTACGAATGGTCTTTCGGTGTGTTCCAACACTTTTTTTGCATTCTCAATTTCAGCCTGTATTAGATAGCCCGCTGCTTTTTCTTCAAAAAATTCCGCAATGGTTGTGGTACTTGCATGGGCCCGATGAGCGGTTCCAAAAGCATCATTGACATAGGCATCGCCAAGAGAAGCTAACTGTTTTGCAAAATTGGTATCGCCTTTGGTTTCCTCCTTGTAGAAGCGGACATTTTCAAGAAGTAATACTTCTCCGCTATTGAGCTTTTCAGATAGTTCTTTTGCACTTTTTCCGATACAATCATCGGCAAATTGTACTTCAAGCCCCAGAGCTTTGTTCAAATTTGGAATGATATGTTTCAAGGAAAATTTAGCTTCCGGTCCCTGTTTCGGTCTTCCGAGATGAGACATAAGTATAACAGCTCCACCCTCATTAAGGATTTTTTTGATACTAGGTATGGCTGAATTAATTCTTGTTTCATCGCTTACCTTTTGATTTGAATCCAGAGGGACATTGAAGTCCACTCGCATTAATACTTTTTTTCCTGAAAATGATATGTCGTCGATTGTTTTCATAAATAGTGCTTATTCTGCAAAAATGAAAAATCCTTCCCAATAGAGAAGGATTTATAATTGCTTTGTTTAATTCAAATATTATTCACCGTGCATCCATGCTTTTTTGGCGAGTAGTTCTTCCTCCGATTCTCTTGCTTCGGGATCGTCAACACAACAATCTACAGGACAAACAGCCGCGCACTGTGGCTCTTCATGGAATCCCATGCATTCAGTACATTTATCGGTTACGATATAGTAAAATTCATCCGATTTTGGCTCCATCATTGTGCCCGCATCCATATTGCTACCATCTTCTAATTCTATTTCCTTTAGTTCTGTTCCGCCGGAAAAACTCCATTCTACACCTCCTTCATAAATTGCAGTATTTGGGCACTCGGGTTCACAAGCGCCACAATTGATGCATTCATCGGTTATCATTATAGCCATAGCATTCCAATTTTAATCTTTTAACCTCAATTCAAGGCTAAATGTTTAATTTTCGGCTGCAAAATTAAGCATCAAATCGGAAATGACTAAAGAAAGGTTAATTCATTCTTTTTCTCAATTGGGGAATACGCTACAAAAACTTGGAAATGAAGAAAAAGAGCAATTATTCATGCGTGCATTTAATGAAAATCTCTGGTTTACAAGCGATAATATTAACAAGGCACTATTAGGTATTTGCAAATGGCTGAATGAGACTGATCTTAAAAATTGGATTGATTCATACCCCGAATTACCAATCAGTCAAAGTAAAAAAGTGGGATTAGTCCTTGCAGGAAATATTCCAATGGTTGGATTTCACGATGTGCTTTGTGTATTAATGTCGGGTAATATGGCCATTACAAAATTAAGTTCAAAAGATTCAGTACTGATGAATTTTTTAAGAAATGAACTAATAAAGATTGACCTTGAATTTGAAAAATTATGGATTGTAGTAGAAAGAATAAAGGATATTGATGCTGTTATTGCCACCGGAAGTGATAATTCTGCACGATATTTTCATCAGTATTTTTCAAAATACCCAAATATTATTAGAAAAAACAGAACCTCCGTGGCAGTCTTATCGGGTTTTGAGAGCAAAGAAGAATTGCAGGAGCTTGGAAAAGATATTTTTGATTATTACGGTCTGGGCTGCAGAAACGTGACTTATTTGTACCTGCATGAATCAATGTCACCGGTAACAATACTTGATGCACTGGAAGTATTTTCTGATGTTATTAACAATAATAAATACGCCAACAATTATGACTATTACAGATCGATATATTTGGTTAACGGAGACACTCATCTCGCCTCAGATTTTCTTCTCTTGAAAGAGGGACAAAGTCTTTTTTGCCCGGTGGCAAATCTTCAATACAGCTATTATAAGGATTTAAAAAGTCTCGAAATAAATATTCAATCTCAGATCGAGAATATTCAATGCATTGTTTCAAATACAAAACTGGGAATCAAAACCATTCCATTTGGCAAAAGCCAGGAACCCGAATTATGGGATTATGCAGATGGAGTGGATACCATGAAATATTTAGCTACTATCTGAATATCTCAATAAATCCCTTGAATATTCCCTGATTTGGAATTTCCAGAGTATAGAAATAGGTACCGTCGGCATAGCCTTCGCCATCCCAGTCGTTTTGATAATCATCACTACTATATACGGGCCGGCCGGATTTTTCAAATATTTTTAATTTGCTGCCGGAAGGAAGCTTTGGAATTACAAAATAGTCATTGTATCCATCCTGGTTTGGAGTGAATATGTTTGGAATGGTGAATCTGTTGGCAAATTCATAAGCTTCCACATAGACTTCAAACGATTCTGTACAATTTCGTGAATCATTTATGCGTATGTTGTGAATTCCTTCACTTATTTTTTCCAGCACGGTATCAAAGGCCTGTGTATTTGGATTCAGAATTAGATTGAAAGCCGGATCCCCATCAAAACTCAGTGTATAAGGCTCTGTTCCTCCGACTACATCGTATATAGCCACTCGTCCTGTTGACGAGTCTTCTATGGTCATTGTGATATTCTCTATCTCAGCTACAATAGCGTCCGGTTCTGTTATTTCAATAGTGGATCCAAAGTTGTATAAGCAATTCAGTGAATCGCGTATTACGATATCATATAAACCTTCCGCAATCTGATTAAAAGTGGTATCAGAGCTAAATGTTCCGGGTAGAAATTGGATTCCATTATCAAAGCTCACAGCAAAAGGTGCAAAACCATTTTGCAAACCTGAAATTGCAATCGATGCATCATCAGAACCATTACAGGTTATTGAATTTGCAGAAACAGAATAATTCAATAGAGCAGTACCAGTGATCTGGAAAGCTCTGACTTGCTGACAATTGTTTCCATCACTCATCAATAAATTGTAATTACCGGCACTGAGGCTATCGAACAAGGTTGAGCTTTGTTGTCCGGCGGCTCCTATTATTTCATAAACATAATTACCATCCCCACCGATTGGATTTAAAACCAGCACTGAACCGGTATTTTCACCGCAATCCGCGTTACCTGTAATATTTAGATCAAAGGATAATGAATCAGGTTGAACCAGGCTTACATCGACACTCACATCGCAATTGTCATTATCAATTACAGTAATGGTATAAGTAGAATCTGCAAATAAACCTCCAATAGGATTGGAAGGAACAGGATTGCCATTTAAGGCAAATGAATAAGGAGTTACCCCGCCACTTATGCCTGTCAATTCAACAGAACCACTGTTTGCACCATAGCAAATTGGATTTGTTCGAATAATATTACCAATTACAATATTGTTTGGTGCAAAAATGGTATCGGTAAATTCAGCAACACAATTGAGCTGATCCAATATTTGAATGGTATAAACACCATTGTCGAGATTGTTAAAAACCGTAATAGCAGGAGGAATGTTTGCCTGACTATTTCCATTTAATTGTACAACGTAATTCGGTTGCCCACCGGAAATATTGCTGATGCTTAAACTTCCATCTGTCAGATTGCAATCGCTGATATCGGCAGCAGTGATATTTGCTGTTATTTCGGGATTTTCGCTAATGAAATAAGGCACGGTTGTAAGACAGCCACTGGCATCTTCCATAAATAAAACGCCATTTCCACTACTTAGACCTGTAAAAGTTCTGGTAGTATCGAAAATAACATTGTCTAAACTAAATTGGAAAGGAGCTGTACCACCTATTACCGTGTCGATGCTTAAGATCCCGCTAGTATCTCCAAAACAATCAATATTTTGAACACTGATATTGGGTGCTCCCGATCCGGAAACGGTGATATTAATTGAGTTGGTATCCGTACAACTTGAATTATCAGAAACAATCAATGTATAAAAACCATCGTCTAATCCTGTGATTGGGCTGCTTACCGTATTTCCATTCAAAACAAAAGTATAGGGAGAACCATTTCCACCTAAAACTGAGTCAATATTTATTATTCCGTTATTACTCGAACAATTCGTAGGTGGAGTAATTGTAGCGAATAATTGCATGGAGTCGGGCTGAGACTGAACAAAATTATAATTGGAAGTACACAGCGTACTCACATCTCTTATACTCAGAACGTGATTTCCTGCGAGCAAATTATTAAACAGGGTATCGGCCTGGAATGTACCGCCATCAATGCTGTAAAGATAGGTACCCGATCCTCCCTGAGAATTGCTAAGGGCTATTGAGCCATCATTTCCACCAAAACAACTAACGGCCTGAACTTCTATTGGTGTCGCCGTTGGTGCAATCAAACCATTGATGATAATGTTGATCGAAATCTGACAGCCATTGGCATCCAGAATGACCAAAGTATAATTTCCCGGCGATAGGCTATCCACTGAAGAAGTGATAGGTTGAATTGGTTCCAGGGTATCTCCGATACTGTCGAGAAGAATAAATTGATAAGGTGAAGTACCACCGGAAACACTTAAAATGTTAATAACGGCATCATTTGCTCCACAGCTCGTTTCCTTATCTACCTGAATAATTGCGCTAACATTAAAGGAACTTCCGATAAAAAAATTCAATTGGAAGGTACAAGTAGGATCCAGGCTATCGCGAACTATTCCTAAATAATTTCCCGGTGCCAGACTATTAAATACATTGCTGTTTTGCCATGTTGCACCGGTATCAATTGAAAACTCATAAAACCCTGAACCACCGCTTAAAGAAAGGAATTGAGCCTGACCATTGTTTAATCCACTGCAAAGGGTAGGAGTAGTGCTAACCGAAGCTGAAATAGCCCCTGCAACATTAATGCTAATTGTAGTATCAAAACTACAAGTTGAAACCAGATCATTTATGGTTATCAAATATGCTCCGGAGCCTAATCCGCTGAATGAATTAGTGAAAGAGTCAACGCTGTTTATCAAATATTGATAAGATCCGGAACCCAGATTGACCGAATCCACAGTGATAATTCCATTTCCCGATCCGCAGGCGCTTGGTTGAATGACGGTAATAAAAGGCTGAAGATCAAAAACAGAGTTGATGACAAAAACACTATCGTCTATACCCGGAGCAGCACAGGAAGAAGATGATGCAACCGTAAAACGAATTGAATCACCATTTGATAAATTATTAAGATTTATGCTGTCAGAATTTACCGATTGATCAATTCCATTGACCTCCCAGGTATACAATGGCGAAATACCCTGACCCGAAACATAAGCCTTGAAGCCCAGTGCCGTGCCACTACAAACCGGATTGACATCGTATACAATTGAATCAAGATTTGTCACAATGGAAGCTACGCTATTAACCAAGATTGTATCAAAAGCGGTTGAGGTCGCACAAATTTCAGAGGAAACCAGTTCGACTATCACCTGATCGCCATTGACAAACGTATTTCCTTCGATAAAGTCAATGTTAGTAGCTTGAGGCACTCCATTTACAAACCAGTTATAAAATGGTGTTAGTCCTCCAGAGGTAGGAACAGCACTAAATCTAACCGAATCACCATTGCAAATGCTTGATGGTATTTGGCTCAGGCTAACTGATGGTGTGATATTTCCGGTGAGGTTGACTACAAGACTTGCATTGGCCGTAGTTGGGATGGCGCAGGATGAACTTGAGGTCATAATAACATCTACGCTATCGCCATTATTAAATGAAGTACTGCTCAAGACATTACCGCTTGTTGCCTGTGGCGTACCATTGACTGTCCAGGCAAATACAGGGCTTAATCCTCCTCCGCTTTGACTGGCGATTATATCGATATTGCTTCCGCTGCAGGCACTCGATGGATTTTGTACTAAAGAAACATTAGGGCTAACGCTGGTAACTACAGAGGCATTTAAATTTGAATTGGCGGTTCCGGTGGCACATGAAGCCGAGGAAGTCAGCAATACTTCAATCAGATCATTATCATTAATTGTAGTTGAAGTTAAAGATGGGCCTGTTTCTCCAATCTGAACAATCGTATTTATGCTCCATTGGAAAGTAGGGGAAGAGCCCTCACCTGATGAGATTGTAGAAAAGATAACCGTATCACCACTGCAAACAGGATTTGGTGATTGCACTATGGAAACACTTGGATTGACATTACTGGTTATACTCGCGGCTAAATTTGAACTAACGGGGCCACTCGAGCATATTTCACTCGATGTCAATGTTACTTCTACCAAATCACCATTACTCAATGCAGTGCTAAAAAATGTACTTCCGGTAAAGCCGGCTTGAGGACTGCCATTTACAGTCCATGCAAATACGGGACTAGAGCCTCCTCCGCTAAAACTTGCCGTAAATAAAGCTGTATCACCAATACAGGATGGGCTTGGGCTTTGAATTAAACTTACCGTTGGATTAACTGTTGGATTGATATTCGCACTTATATTGGCTGAGGCGGGACCTGTATTACATATTTCTGAAGAGCTCATTTGAACAGCAACTAGATCTCCATTATTGACAGAATTTGAAATCAATGAATCACCCGTAATTCCTGCTTGAGGGCTGCCATTTATGGTCCATGAGTAAACAGGATTGCTACCGCCATTTGTTGGACTGGCAATAAATGCTGTTGAATCACCAAAACAGACAGGGGATGGAGATTGACTCAGACTAACTGCTGTACTCAAATTAGTGAGGATCAGAGGATTTAAGCTGTCCCTTGCAATTCCTGTGGCGCATGGTTCTGAAGACGTCATTAAAACTTTTACTTCATCACCGGGATTCAAACTGTTGCTAAAAAATGTAGAAGTGGTAAACCCGACCTGGCTAATATTATTTACCAACCATTGAAAAGTCGGACTTATTCCGGAACCAGTAACAATGGTTGTAAAAAATGTGGTATCTCCAAAACACGTAGTATCCGGATTAAATGCAATACTCACAGTTGGATTTATTCCGGGAACAACAGAAATGCTAATAAAAGCTGAATCGAAGCAACCACTCAATGTATTTGTACCCACTACTATATAGTCAGTACTTGCTGCCGGACTCACATTAATGGTTGAAGTATTACCTATTGAAACAGCATTCCCAACTTCAAACCACAAATATGTATCGGCTCCGGCTGCGCTAAGATTTGAGCTGCTTCCAATACAAATTGGATTGGCATCAGCGCTCGCAGTTACGTTTGGAAGCGGATTAACATTAATAGTAATAAATGATGTGTCAAAACAACCGGTAGAGGTCTGTGTACCAATTACAAAATAATCGGTGCTGCTTGCAGGAGATACGCTAACATTAGGACTTGTAGATATTGGTACCGCGATTCCAACTTCAAACCATTGATATGTGTCAGTTCCGCTGGCACTGAGATTTGTACTTTCGCCAAAACAAATCGGGTTAACACTGGCACTGCTGTTCACCGTTGGCAATGGATCAACATTTAAAGTAAAAAATGCAGAGTCAAAACAACCGGTAGCGGTTATTGTACCTATTGCGATATAATCAGTATTTGATGCCGGTGAAACATTTAAATTGGCACCTGAGCCGATACTTGTAGCATTCCCAACTTCAAACCAAATGTAAGTATCTGCACCCGAAGCCGTAAGAGTTGTCGTTTCACCCTGGCAAATTGGATTAGTTGCGGCAGTAATATTAACATTAACCGCTGGATTCACATTTACAGTAATAAAAGCAGTATCAAAACAAGAGGTCAAAGTATTAGTACCTATTACAAAATAATCGGTATTCGAAGCCGGATTTACGGCTACAGTAGACGAGGTTGAAATAGCAACAGCATTCCCAACTTCAAACCACTGATAAGTATCGGCACCTGAAGCAGTTAAATTAGAGGTGTCCCCGGGACAAATTGGATTGACATCAGCAATTGCATTTACATTTGGAATTGGGTTAACGGTGATAGTAATAAATGCCGAATCCGAGCATCCTGTGGCAGTTTCATTACCAATGACGAAATAATCTGTGCTGGCTGCAGGGCTCACATTCACTATGGCAGAGGAAGAAAAACTTACAGCATTACCCACTTCGAACCATAAATAGGTATCAGCCCCTGAAGCTGTTAAAGTGCTGCTTTCTCCCAAACAAATAGGGTTGCTGCTTGCTACTGCATTAACATTTGGAAGAGGATTTACCGTCAATGTAATTGTGGCCGAGTCAATACAACCTGTGGCTGTCGCCGTACCAACGAGCAAATAGTCCGTTGTCAATGCCGGAGATACAGAAAGTACAGTACCGCTACCTATGCTTATTGCATTTCCAACCTCAAACCATTGATAAGTATCTGCTCCAGCGGCATTTAAATTGGTGGTATCACCTAAACAAATAGGATTAGAACCTGCAGTAATGCTGACGAGCGGGTTTGCGTTAACATTTATCGTAATAAAACTGGTGTCAAAACAACCCGTGGCTGTCAGGTTTCCAACAACAAAATAATTCGTACTTACAACCGGGCTAACAGAAACATTAGCAGTCGTTGATATAGCCGTGCCATTACCAACTTCAAACCATTGATAGGTATCCGCTCCGCTTCCTGTTAAATTACTTGTTTGACCAAGGCAAATTGGATTTAAATCTGCGCTGCTATTGACACTCGGCAGTGGATTTACGGTTATTGAGATAAATGCAGTGTCAAAGCAACCTGTAGCAGTCTCTGTTCCAATTACAAAATAATCGGTATTTATTGTAGGACTGACATTCACAACTGAAGAACTTGAGAAAGACACGGCGTTTCCAACTTCAAACCACTGATAGGTATCCGCACCGGAAGCGGTTAGACTGGTACTTTCGCCATTGCAAATGGGATTAGACGATGGAGTGATAGCAACCGGAGGGCTCGCATTCACATTTAAGGTAATAAAAGCAGTATCTATACAACCGCTTACAGTGGCCGTTCCAACTGCTATATAATCTGTATTTACAATTGGAGAAACACTAATGACTGAACTTGTACCAATGGCTGTTGCATTTCCTACTTCAAACCATTCGTAAGTATCGGCTCCTGAAGCAGTTAAATTGGTGCTTTCACCCTGACAAATCGGATTTGACCCTGCTGTAATATTTACGGTTACTGCTGCATTTACATTTACAGTAATGAATGCAGAATCAAAACAACCAGTCGTGGTGTTGGTACCAATTACAATATAGTCTGTGCTTACTCCCGGGCTTACAGCTACACTTGGCGATGTAGAAATGGCGACAGCATTTCCAACTTCAAACCATTGATAGGTATTTGCACCTGATCCGGTTAATGTGCTTGTTCCACCCGGACAAATCGGGTTAATATCTGCGCTAGCACCTACTGTGGGCAATGGATTTACCGTTAAGGTTATAATAGTTGAATCAAAACATCCAGTTGCGGTAGTCGTTCCAATGACCAAATAATCGGTGCTTGTAGCCGGAGAAACATTAATTGCTGCTGATGTAGAAATGGCGATGGCATTTCCTACTTCAAACCACTGATAGGTATTGGCACCGGAGGCTGTTAAGGTAGCGCTGTTGCCAAAGCAAATTGGATTCGATGATGCTGTAATATTAACAGTAGGAGGTGGATTGACAAAAACAGTAACCGTATCAAATTCGGCGCAACCGGCTGCATTTTCACCCCTTACAGCGTATTGAGTAGTAGTATTAGGTGAAATTGAAAACACATTACTTGTAGAGAGAACAGCCGGGTTACCAACTTCAAACCACTGGTAGGATGTTGCACCACCGGCGGTAAAAACAGCAGTATCTATTGATTCACAAATTGTTTCAGATGCCTTATCAACCGTGAGCACAACCGGTGTTAATACATCGATTGAAATATTATCGGAATTTGTACAGCCATTTGGGTCAGTATAATTGTATGTAATAAGGTAAGTACCCGTGCCAACAATAGAAGGATCAAATGTATTTCCTACAACCCCAGGCCCGCTGAAAATCCCACCTACAGGATTCCCTGTTAAAGTAACAGGAGGACTGTTTGGACATTGGTCAGGGACAGGATCCAAAGTAACCACAACATCTTGAACTACCATGGTTTGATTTACAACACTTGTACAGGTAAGATTGGTATCATTATCTACAGTAAGGCTAACAGTGTAAGAGCCATTGGCAGTATAAGCATAATTTGGATTTGCCAGAGTAGAAGTCCCTGTTCCGTCTCCAAAATCCCAACTGTACAAATAAGGTGGGTCTCCTCCGCTTGTAATGTCTGTAAAATTCACTACCTGTCCGACGCAGGCCGTGTCATCAGAAACTGTAAAATTGGCGTTTAAACTAGAAAAATCTACTGCACCGGGTAATCCGGAGTCATTAAAACTCAACTCGATGAAAATGTCAAATCCGGCTATAAAACCAGTTCCAAGATCAATTACAAGGGCATAAGTTCTACCTGCGGTTAAGTTAATTGGGGCAATGAAACGCGCATTAGGAGGGCTGTTTCTAATTCCAGTGGGCCCGGTATTTCCGCCATTATCCAAACAGGCCACCTGAGTTGAAGGACCAATATTGCAACCACCGGTGACATCGTAAATAGCCCAATTATTGGCAAAACTAAGTGCAAGTGGAGCACCACCGAAAAAAACATTGTCATCAATAGTCATTTCAAAAGGGCCTGTATTGGCCACAGTGAACTTGTACCAAAAGGGTCTATTTTCACCTGAAGCCCAGCAAACGGAGTCGCCTCCAGCCAGATCATCAAAGCCTACACCTGTAAATGGAGCCTGAATTGTATCATTCCTGTTGGTAGTATTACATAATCTTAATGCCGTCGAACAATCCAGAGACGGATAACCCTGGCCAAAAAGGGAACCCTGAATGACAAGGAGAAGCGTTGACAAGATAGTAATATGCTTAATAGTACGTTTATATGTCATATTCACCGCACGAGCTTACGTTAAATTACAGTATTCACAATAATAATCCTATTAACAAGTGTACGTGATTCAATTTAAAATGATGGGTACTCCTGTAATATTTTCCCAAAAAAGTACAATTTTTTTTAAGGAAAGGCATGATTCGCATATTTTTTACGTTTAAATGGATAATTATTTCAGTTCAGATATTCATCCTTTATTTATACTTTTGCCTTCTTCATAGAAAAAAACCTGAATCCATATGGCATTCGACATAGAAATGATCAAAAAGGTTTATCAAAACCTTGCTGAAAAAGTAGAGAAAAGCAGAAACTTATTAAACAGGCCTCTTACACTCACCGAAAAGATATTATACAGTCATTTGGCAGACCCTTTGCCGAAAGAAGAATTTAAAAGGGCCAAATCCTATGTTGATTTCAAACCGGACAGGGTAGCCATGCAAGATGCCACAGCACAAATGGCACTACTTCAGTTTATGCAAGCTGGTAAAAAACAGGCGGCTGTTCCATCGACTGTGCATTGTGATCATTTGATATTAGCCAAAGAAGGAGCCAAAGAAGATCTTAAAAACTCCATTAATACCAGTGGAGAAGTATTCAGTTTTTTAGAATCCGTCTCAAATAAATACGGTATTGGTTTCTGGAAACCTGGAGCAGGAATTATTCATCAGGTCGTTCTGGAAAATTATGCATTTCCCGGAGGAATGATGATCGGAACGGATTCTCATACTGTAAACGCCGGAGGATTGGGTATGGTGGCTGTTGGCGTTGGAGGCGCAGACGCAGTAGATGTAATGGCGGGAATGCCATGGGAACTAAAATTTCCAAAACTCATTGGCGTAAAATTAACCGGAAAACTCAGCGGTTGGACTGCCTCAAAAGATGTTATTTTAAAAGTCGCTGGAATTTTAACCGTAAAAGGTGGAACAGGTGCAATTGTTGAATATTTTGGGCCAGGAGCCGAATCCTTATCATGTACGGGGAAAGGAACCATTTGCAATATGGGAGCTGAGATTGGTGCCACGACTTCTACTTTTGGTTATGATGCTAAAATGGAAGAATACTTAAGAGGAACAGATAGGGCAGATGTGGCCGATCTTGCCAATGGAGTTAAAGAGCATTTAACCGGAGATCCTGAAGTATATGCCAATCCTGAAAAATACTTTGATCAGTTAATTGAAATTGACCTATCCACACTTGAACCTCATGTAAACGGTCCATTTACACCGGATAGAGCTATTCCAATTTCAAAATTTGCTGAAGAAGTAAAGAAAAACGACTGGCCGGCACGTCTTGAGGTTGGTTTGATCGGATCATGTACCAATTCTTCCTATGAAGATATCACACGTTCAGCATCCATCGCGAAACAGGCTTCGGAAAAAAATCTAAAAGCCAAGGCGGAGTTTACAGTTACTCCCGGTTCTGAAATGGTAAGGTATACAGTTGACAGAGATGGTTATTTGGACGTATTTAAAGACATAGGCGGTGTAGTACTTGCCAATGCATGTGGGCCATGTATAGGCCAATGGTCTAGACATACCAATGACCCGAAACGCAAAAACAGTATAATCACCTCATTTAACAGGAATTTTGCAAAACGGAACGATGGCAATCCAAATACCCACGCATTTGTTGCCTCACCTGAAATCACCACAGCCTTTGCAATAGCCGGCGATCTTACATTTAACCCAGTTACAGACAGTTTAACAAATGAAAACGGGCAACAGGTGAAATTGGATGAGCCGATGGGTATAGAATTTCCACCTTCGGGTTTTGCAGTAGAAGATTCTGGTTATCAGGCTCCTGCCGAAGATGGAAGCAAGGTTGAAATAAAAGTTGCGCCCGACTCAAAACGTTTGCAATTGCTCGAACCTTTTGACCCTTGGAATGGAGAAAATTTCAAGGATATGAGATTGCTTATTAAAGCAAAGGGTAAATGTACCACCGATCATATTTCTATGGCCGGTCCCTGGTTGAGATTCAGAGGACATTTGGATAATATATCAGATAACACGCTTACAGGTGCTGTCAATTATTTCAATGATGAAACAGACAAGGTCAAAAATCAGTTGACCGGTGAGTACGGAGCTGTTCCTGCAACTCAAAGAGATTATAAGTCTAAAGGAATACCAACAATAGTTATTGGTGATCACAATTATGGGGAGGGAAGTTCCAGAGAACATGCGGCTATGCAGCCACGATTTTTAGGTGTAAGAATTGTTCTGGTGAAATCATTTGCCAGAATTCATGAAACAAACCTGAAAAAGCAGGGAATGTTGGGTCTGACTTTTGCAAATGAAAACGATTATGACAAAGTTCTGGAAGACGATATAATTGAAACTGTAGATTTGGATCAATTCGCGCCTGATAAACAAATTACATTGCGATTTAAACATTCTGATGGTTCTGAGGATTTGATCAAAACCAACCACACGTATAATGAAAACCAGATTAAGTGGTTTAGAGCGGGCTCTGCTCTTAATTTGATAAAAGAGCTTGAGAAGTAAAAATTGGAAATGAAGCGATTAGGTATTCTGGCCATTATTTCAGTAATGGCTTTCTCCTGTGTTATGAATAAGAAAGTTATTTATTTACAGGACGACGACTATTACGGTAAAAACTTGCCATATAATCAATGGGTTAATGAATATGAAGCCAAATATCAGGATTATATGCTTCAGCCCGGAGATATTTTATCCATTCGCATCGGTTCGCTAACACCGGCGGAGTACAACTTCATCAAGGAATACGAAAGACAATTAGGCCAGATTAGAAAACTCAACCAATTTGAACAAAATAATTTAACCCAGCAAAGTGGATCCGGTGCGCGTGGAGGGATGATGGGTGCAGGAGGTAGTGGAGACAATCCTTTTGATGTGGGTTTGATTCAATTTCTTGTTGATAATTTTTTGTCCGGATTTGAACTGGATGATGAAGGAAAACTCAATTTACCTGAAATTGGAGAATTGATTTTATCCGGCAAATCCATAGATGAGGCAGAAGCCATAATTCAAAAAAGCCTGGAAGGTTATTTTGAAACCCCTATTGTAAAGGTTGAACTCATGTCATTTCAGTTTACAGTATTTGGGGAAATTGCCAAAGAGGGTCGCTACACTTCCTATAGTACAGAAACAAATATATTTGATGCCATTGCCCTCGCGGAAAACCTTACTGAATTTGCAGATAGATCCAGGATTAAACTAGTCAGAACCGAAGGGCGAAATGTGAAAACAGCCTATATCAATTTACTGGATGAAAAATTATTAGGATCAGAATTTTACTATTTGAGACCCGGAGACAAAATTATTGTTCCGGCTTTAAAGGCAAAGGTATGGCGGCAATATATAATATCAGATGCTGCAAGAGCCGTGGCTACATTGAGTTCAATTGCCACCTTAGTTGTATTACTAACCACGAGATAATTGGAGGAATTTCAAAATACTGATCAGGAGGAAAAACAGGGCATTGGAATTATTCAGAAAGTACTCCTGAGCGCACTTTCTAAATGGTACTGGATAGCTTTGTGCGTGATCGTATTTTTAACTGCGGCTTTTCTTTACAACAGATATACCACACCCATTTATCAGGTTTCTGCTTCACTTGTAAAAGTGAAGGACCCCGAAAGTGAAAGTATTTTTTCATCAGGCAGAACGGCCGGTATTTTCCGCACCGATGCAAGTGATGTTGAACGCGAATTGAGAATTATTAAGTCTCAAAAAAATATAGAAGAAGCTTTAAATGAATTGGACTTTCATTTCAGTATTTACAGATCAGGTGAAATCAAAACAACTGAAATTTATCCTCACAACTATTTTTGGATTGAAATAGATTCAAATTCTACAAAAATTCCATTTGGAGAGCTATTTGAATTTACCAATCTAAAGGATAACTCATCATTTTCCTTAAAACCTCTTAACGAACAGAGCGAGTATGCCGATTTGCCCAAAAGCAAATTTAAATTTGGTGAGTGGTTTAATATCAATGGCTGCAAAATGAGAGTTCAAAAAATAACGAATAGTGACCTCTCAAAAACAAGCGATGATTTCCTTTTAAAATTAAATGACCCTGAAAATAACATTAGTTTATACAATAATCAATTAAGGCTGCGCAGCGATAAAAATTCTAATAATATTTTTCATTTTGCATTCAACTCTACCACGCCTCATAAGGACATGGCTTTTTTGGAAACCCTGATTAAGGTAGTCCGAAAAAA
Source organism: Hyphobacterium sp. CCMP332 (assembly GCA_014323545.1). Taxonomy (NCBI): domain Bacteria; kingdom Pseudomonadati; phylum Pseudomonadota; class Alphaproteobacteria; order Maricaulales; family Maricaulaceae; genus Hyphobacterium; species Hyphobacterium sp. CCMP332. The sequence continues at coordinate 255,951 of CP058647.1, read as the reverse complement.
CAACCTGTCCGAAAAAAATAGGGATGCCTCAAATTCTTTGAGCTTTATTGATGCTCAATTGTCGAAGCTAACAGACACTTTAAGTTTTTTCCGAGGAAAAATTGATGAATACAAGATAAAGAACCTGGATTTTGGGAACGGCTCCAATTTGATACTTGAGAAAATAAACAGGCTTGAAGAAAGTAAATCAGAATTGCTTCTGAGAAAAAATTATTATGAATATCTGGAAAACTATGTAATTCAAAATAGAGATGAGGAAATCTTTGCGCCAATGGTTATAGGCATTGATGACCCACTTCTCAACTCTTTGGCTTTAGAGTATATTAAAATTAAGAAAGAGGCGCGTTTATTGAAAAATGATAAAAACAAGGAAAACCCTTATCTCAATTATGAAGAAAGCGTAGTTCAAAGAATAGAAAAAAACATACTCGAAAATGTCACAAACCTTCAAAGAGATAATCAAAAAAAACTTGTTGAAACCGATTCCAGAATCAATTTTTATATATCCTCATTAAAGGGTTTGCAGGAAGAGCAGAGAGATTTATACGAAATTCAGCAATTGTCGGAACTAAATTCTCAATTGGTCGAATTGTTACTTCAAAAGAAAACAGAAATAAGCATTGGTAAATCAGCCAACAGTTCTGATTATGATATACTCGATAATCCAAAGTATGTCGATGATCCTCTTATTCCGGATAAGGAAAGAAATTTATTAATTGCCCTGGCCATTGGTCTTGGGATTCCTTTTGGTTTTATTTATTTGAGGGAAGCTTTAAACAATAGGGTAAAATATAAGGATGATCTTCTCAGTCTCACCAATATCCCGCTTATAGGGGTAATAGGACACAGTAAACATTCCAATAATCTCGTAGTAACAGAAAAACCCAAATCCGTTGTTTCCGAGTCCTTTAGAGCCATACGTTCAAACATTCATTTTCTTCAGGCAGGTGAAGAAGGAGGTGTTTTTCTTGTGACATCCAGTATTAGTGGAGAAGGAAAAACCTTCTGTTCGATCAATCTGGCACAGGTTTTTTCACTCTCTGAAAAAAAGGTATTGCTTATAGGGGCTGATATGAGAAAACCTAAAATTTACGATGATTTTGGAATCTCCAATGACTATGGGTTATCCTCATTTCTGAGCGGTGATATGAAGCTGAATGAAGTTATTCAAAAAACCAGGTTCCCAAGTTTGGATATCATCAGCGCCGGAATTATACCCCCAAATCCTTCCGAATTGCTTATGAGCGACCGGATGCAATCGGCTGTTAAGGACTTACGTAAAGAATACGAATACATAATTATTGACTCTCCACCGGTAGGGCTGGTGACGGATGCTAAAATCCTTATGGAAAGAGCCGATCAAACCATTTATATCGTAAGACAAAACGTTTCACCGATTGAAGCGATCAAAAACCTTGACCAGGATTATCAGAACGGCAAAATAAATCATATCTCCATGATTCTCAATGATCTTTCGATGAAGAAAGGTGGATATGGCTACGGTTACGGCTATGGTTACGGCTATGGTTACGGTTATGGCTATGGCTATGGTTATTATGAAGATGATCACAAAAAGAAGAATGGTATTTTTAACCGGCTGTTTGGCAAAGGCTGATTAATACAATGAAACTACTTCTCACCGGTGTTGCGGGCTTTATTGGATATCACACGGCGTATAAGCTTCTCAGTGAAGGCCATGAAATTATAGGTCTTGATAACCTTAATACATATTATGATGTAGATCTTAAATTAAGACGTTTGGAGTCACTGGGAATAAGTGCTTCCCAAATCTCTGACGATGATATATTGCAAAGTGAGAATTTTCAGAATTTTAAATTTGTAAAAATTGACATTGCCAATAAACATGAGCTTGTTGATCTTATTTCAAAATCAAATCCCGAAGTAATAATTCATTTAGCAGCGCAAGCTGGCGTTCGGTATTCTCTGGATCATCCGGAAAAATACCTTGAAAGTAACATACATGGTTTTTTGAATCTCCTGGAAGCAATTAGAGAAAGGCCAATAAAGCATTTCATTTTTGCCTCAAGTTCTTCAGTTTACGGTTTGAATAAAGAAATACCTTTTAAGACATTTCACCACACCGATCATCCCATTTCCCTTTATGCTGCGACAAAAAAGAGCAATGAAATGATGGCGCATACTTATAGTCACCTTTTCAAAATTCCCATGACGGGATTAAGGTTTTTTACGGTTTACGGACCCTGGGGTAGGCCCGATATGGCCATGTTTATTTTTACAAAAAACATATTGGAGGGAAAGGAAATTAAGGTCTACAACCAGGGAGAAATGAGCAGAGATTTCACATATATCAGTGATATTGTCGATTCAATCAATAGACTGATCGATAAGGTACCAAGTGGAAAACCTTCAAATGCTCAAAAAAATTTACTTCCCAACGAGAGCACAGCAGCCTATCAATTGTTCAACATAGGATATAACAGCCCAACAAAATTGATGGACTTTATCAAAGCCATAGAAAAACACACAGGAAAAAAAGCAATAATCAATTTTCAGCCTTTACAGGCCGGAGATGTAGAAAATACATATGCTGATGTCTCCGATCTTTATCAATACATCGATTTCAAACCACAAGTAGGAGTGGATGAGGGAGTGAAAAAGTTTGTGGAATGGTATAAAGAGTACTATTCCCGCTCCCGATAGTTACCGGGATGCGGCCTGCCTGCCATGCCTTTCGACAGGAAATCCGGTAGGCTGGCATCCCCTGAATTTTAGAGCGTTTCTATGAGTTGAGAGTTTAGGGTTTAGGCTTGCGCTCCAATTCGGCTTTTTCGTAAGCCGGAAAGTAGTTTTGAGATTATGTCAATTTCATTTCTAATGCTATTATACTCTGAAATTGACAGGTAGTTTAGATCTAATCCCAAGATTAGTTGGCTTAATAGCTCCATTAGGCTGCTATGAGCAATATTGTAAAAATGAGATTGATCTTTGGATGTGCTTCTTGAAGATCCTTCGGCAATATTAGAACTAATTGAAATCGAAGCTCTTCTCATTTGATTGACTAAGCTGAATTTCTCGGAATCAGGAAAAAATGAGCTGATTCTATAAATATCGATAGATAATTCTCTTGATTTTTGCCAAACATTTAGTTTCTCGAAAGAGTATATATGTTTCATTTAACTATGAAAATAACAGGTATTATTTTTCTTTTATTGAGAAATTAGTGAATCGTTGGTACGGTTGTTTGAATACATCGTATTTTACCCTAAACCCTTTCAAATGAATATTCATAAGCCATAAAATAAAAGTATCCAATTAACCCAAACGAATCCTTCTAATATTGTGAATCATAATTGTTAATACTTAAAATTGCATATTGAACGAGCTAAACTCTAAGCACTAAACACTAAACTAAATTTGAAAAACTTCGCTCTCATCGGTGCTGCCGGCTATATAGCACCGCGACATTTAAAAGCTATAAAAGAAACCGGAAATAAATTAACTGCTGCCGTTGACAAACACGACTGTGTGGGAATTATGGACTCATTCTTTCCAAAAGCTGCTTTTTTTACCGAATTCGAACGATTTGACAGGCATTTAGAAAAAGAAAAAAGAGAAAATCATCAGGCAGATTACATCAGCATATGCACACCCAATTATATGCACGATGCCCACATCCGTTTTGCATTGCGCTACGGAGCTGATGCAATTTGTGAAAAGCCACTCGTTTTAAATCCCTGGAATGTTGACCACCTTTTGGAATTGCAAAAGGAATCAGGTAAAAAAGTTTATAACATTTTGCAATTAAGGCTTCATCCAAGTGTTATTGCTTTAAAACAAAAAATTGAAGCTGAGCCGAATAAGATACATGACATCGATCTAACTTATATTACCTCTCGGGGCAACTGGTATTACGCCTCATGGAAAGGAGACATTAATAAATCGGGTGGAATAGCTACAAATATTGGAATTCATTTTTTTGACATGCTGATGTGGATTTTTGGGCCGGTTCAGAAACGCAAAATTCATTTGCATGAACACGATCGCGCGAGTGGATTTCTGGAATTAAAAAATGCAAGAGTAAGATGGTTTTTGAGTATTAACGCAGAAACACTTCCCGAAAAGGTAAAAAAATCGGGATTAAGCACTTACAGATCCCTAACAATTGAGGGCGAAGAGTTTGAGTTTAGCAAGGGTTTTAATGATCTGCATACGAGGAGTTATGAAAATATAATGTCTGGAAATGGCTTTGAGCTCTCAGAAGCAAAACCCTCTATCAATGAAGTGTTTGAGATTCGTCAAGCGGAAACGCAACCTCTAAAGGACGATTATCATCCCTTGGCAAAATTACCCCTGGCACATCATCCTTTCACTAAATCCTGAGATGTCTGAAAAGAAATGGCTGGTATTTTACACCAAAAGCAGGCATGAGAAAAAATGTTTGGACCTTCTTTTGCGCAGAGGCTATGAGGCATGGCTACCCATGGTAAAGGAATTAAGACAATGGTCTGATCGCAAAAAAAAAGTAGAAGCCCCTCTCTTTCGCTCTTACATTTTTGTCAAATTGGAGGAACATCAGCTTAGGGAAGTTCTTCAATTGCCGGGTATTTCATGGAACATTCGTCACAATGACAAACCCGCTGTACTCCATTCAAAAGACAAGGAAATCATTGAACAAATTCTGGAATCGGGATATGCCATAGAGGAAGAATCGGATATTAGCGATTTCGAAAAGGGTAAAAAAGTTATAATTACTTCAGGCGCCTTGAAAAACAACACAGCCATTGTACTATCAAAAGATAGCCCTTTCGTACTTATTCAGCTTGAAAGCATCGACAAAAACATCAAGGTAAAGCTCCCATTTGATACTTTAAAGCTAATTAATACAAGTGATGAGTAAAAAAACTACTCATATCTTGTTTTTTATAATTCGTAATTCGTAATTTGACATTTAATCAACGTAGCCATTGCGAAGTTGATTGTAATTGGTAGAATTGCTCGAAACACTCATCACATCTAAGACCAGAATAAAATTGCTGGTCAAATTTTTTTCAAACGCTCACAGCAAGGGCTATTTGCGGAGTTTGGCCAATGAATTTGGTGAATCCACCAATGCGATCCGACTGGAACTTAATAATTTAAGTGAAGCCGGATTTTTAGTTTCCGAAGAAGCTGGAAGAACCATAGAATACCGTGCAAATAGCAAACACCCACTATTTCCAGAATTAAAAAACCTCGCCATGAAATATTTGGGACTGGATAAGATCGCTGAAGAGGTGGTTCAGAAATTGGGGGATGTAAAAGGCGCATTTATTCACGGTGATTATACTAAAGGCATAGATAGCGGTTTGATTGATCTGGTTTTGATTGGCGAGGTAAACAGAGACAATCTTCATCGATTGGTTGCAAAAGCTGAGAAGATGATTAAAAGAAAAATTAGAGCCATGATTCTCTCCGAAGAAGAGTTTATTGGCTTAAAAGATAAATTAGAAGCTGATCAGGCCATTTGGCTGTGGAGGGCATAGACGATTGACGATGGATTAAAACGACCATGGCCATGGTCGATCGTCCATTGTCCAATTGAATCCTTCAGTTGAAACTTGACAACTGATTGAATAGCGAATTCTAATGAACCATCCTGCTCTGTTCATGTGACTGAGGAGGCGAAGCTGTGTCAAATCAATTGGCAATTAGAAATGAGCAATTAGTAATTTTGAAACAGACCTGCACCTAAACTCTAAACCCTAAACCCTAGCGTGGAAAATAAGCAAATAACAATAATCAAACCACAAAAAGGCTGGCAACTGATAGATGTTAAAGAAATTATCAGATACAAGGATTTGTTATATTTTTTGGTTTTGCGCGGAATTAAAGCAAAGTATGCGCAATCGGTTTTAGGTGTTAGCTGGGCGGTAATACAACCATTGGTTCAAACAGTTGTATTTACGCTGATTTTTGGAAAATTAGCGCGATTGGGCAGCGATGGTGTGCCGTACATTCTATTCAGTTTTGCAGCAATGGTTCCCTGGCATTATTTCAGTGGTATGTTAACCGAATCTTCAAATAGTTTGACTGCAAATAAAGCCCTATTGTCAAAAGTTTATTTTCCGCGTTTGATTTTACCTTTATCAGCTGTTTTTACAAAATTCATTGATTTTTCAATTGGGTTTATCGTGATGATAGGATTGTTTTTATACTATAATTTTATTCCCTCATACAATATCATTTATTTGCCGATTCTATTATTGATAATGGTGCTCACTTCCATTGGTTCGGGGATGATCTTATCTGCGTTAGCGGTTCAGTTCAGAGACGTAAACCACGCCATGTCATTTATGGTAAGAATCTTAATGTATTCGGCTCCTGTAGTGTATTCCATATCAATAATTCCGGAAAAATATTTGTATTTCTATGCCCTCAACCCTATGGTAGGCGTAATTGAAGGAATGCGGTCTTCATTCCTGGGCACAAAAGCTATGCCCTGGGATTTAATTGGCATAGGGGCAATGGTATCGGTTTTACTCTTTGTTTTTGGCTCCTTTTATTTTAGAAAAATGGAAAGAAACTTCGCCGATGTGGCCTAAATCTAAATTAGAGCTAATACATGCTATTTAACTCCATTGATTTTGCGGTATTTCTTCCAATTGTATTCGGCATATACTGGCTGCTTAGAAATAAGCTGCAATGGCAAAATCTCTTTGTGGTCATCGCCAGTTATATTTTTTACGGCTGGTGGGATTGGCGTTTTCTGTCGCTGATAATTTTCAGTACCCTTGTGGATTATTTGGTCGGTCTGCGTTTGGAAATGACTTCCACCAAACAAAAACGCAAGTATCTTCTGATTCTGAGTCTTTTAACCAATCTGGGATTACTCGGCTTCTTCAAATACTATAATTTTTTCCTCGATAATTTCACAAGGGCCTTCTCATTTTTTGGCACAGAAATCAATGGTGATTCACTGAATATCGTGTTACCGGTGGGCATAAGTTTTTACACCTTTCAAACGTTGAGTTATACCATCGATATCTACCGCAACAACTTAAAACCCACACGCGATTTTCTGGCCTTTGCAGCCTTTGTGAGTTTTTTTCCACAGCTGGTGGCCGGACCCATTGAACGCGCGGTTCATCTTTTACCTCAATTTTTCAAAAAACGCGTCTTCGATTATGGCCTTGCAGTAGATGGCTGTCGACAAATATTGTGGGGTTTGTTCAAAAAGGTAGTGATAGCTGACAACTGCGCCTATTATGTCAATATGATCTTTGACAATCCGGAGAGCTATTCGGGGAGCACATTATTATTAGGAGCAGTGCTCTTTGCATTTCAGATATACGGCGACTTCTCGGGTTACTCTGACATCGCCATAGGTACGGCCCGTCTTTTTGGTTTTGACCTGATGAAAAATTTTGCTTTCCCGTATTTCTCCAGAGACATAGCTGAATTCTGGAGACGCTGGCATATTTCCCTTTCCACCTGGTTTCGCGATTATTTATACATACCTCTGGGAGGAAGCAAAGGATCCAAATACATGCAGATAAGAAACATCATGATCATATTTGTGGTGAGTGGTTTTTGGCATGGCGCCAATTGGACCTTTATTGTTTGGGGTGCTTTAAATGCTCTCTACTTTTTACCCTTGATGATCCTTGGACAGAATCGAAAAAATCTGGATACAGCAGGAGAGGGCCGTTTCTTTCCGGATATAAAAACCATTTTATCCATTGGAATTACCTTTTTAATTACCTGTCTGGCATGGATATTTTTTAGATCGGAATCCATTGCCCATGCGATGGACTATTACAGCCATATGCTGAGCATGGATCTGTTTTCAATTCCTTTTACGAAAGATTTTCTATTTCTAAAAGTATTGCTGCTTTTAATATTGGTATTTACCATGGTGGAATGGCAAGGTAGGACAAATGAATTTGCCATTCAGAAAATGTTTGGTTTAAAATCAAGGCCACTGCGTTGGCTGGCTTATTATGCAATCGTATTTGCAATTATTTTATTAGCGGGAAAACAAGAGGAGTTTATTTATTTCCAGTTTTAAGTGAGAAGATTTCTTAAAACCCTATTATTCTTTTTTATTTTGTTGCTGGCAGTCATCTATCCTTTGGATCGGCTGTTTTCAATATCACTTGCTAAAACAGAAATCGGTGAGTTTTCAGTATGGAATGACATTTTGGAAGCGGAAGTCGAAGATCCTCTTCTTATTTATGGAAGTTCCAGAGCCTGGGTTCAAATCGATCCGCAAATAATTGAGGATTCATTAGGAATTTCCGCCTATAATTTTGGAATTGACGGGCACAATTTTCAATTGCAATATTTGAGACACAGCCTAAATCTGAAATACAATGGAAGTCCTGAATACATAATTCAAATTGTCGATCATGCCACTTTACAAAAAAGGCCCGATTTATATAATCTAAATCAATTTCTTCCATACATGCTCTTCAATGAGCATTTTTATAAATACACCTCGGATTATCTGGGCTTTGAAAAATACGATTTCTTTATTCCATTGATCCGCTATTCAGGCAACACCAATGCAATGGCCAATATTCTATTTTCATGGTATGGGAAAGTGGATTCAAAAAAAATTCGGTATAAGGGTTTTAGGGCAAATGATAAAACATGGAACAAAGATTTTGACAGGGCAAAAAACAAATTTAAATCCTATAAAATCGATTTGGATTCTCAGAGTATAGATCTTTTTGAGGATTTTATAATTGAATGCCAAAACAATTCCACGAAATTGATTCTGGTTTACCCACCTGAATATATCGAAGGCCAGTTATTTATAGAGAATAGGGCATCCTTAATCAATTTGTATGAAAATATAGCTTCAAAACACAGTTTGCTATTTCTGGACTACTCCAAAGATGAAATCAATTATAACAAAGACTTTTTTTATAATGTCTTGCATTTAAATAAAAATGGTTCAAAGGTTTTCAGCGCAACCCTGGCCAATGATTTAAAGTCAATTTTAAAGCCTCAAATTGTTATTTAACTCCATTGATTTTGCTGATTTAAGCCAATATATAAATGACTAATTCCAATATTGTAATTTCTGTCAAAAATATAAGCAAACGCTATCGCTTAGGAACTCATGAAAAGGCCGACACTTTTGCAGGCCATATTAAAAATGCGATTACTTACCCCTTGCGTAACCTTAGACGGATTATGCGATTGAGTTCTTTCAAGGATGGGGAAGACGATACCATTTTTTGGGCTTTGAAAGATATTAGTTTTGAAGTCAAAAAAGGTGAGGTGCTGGGAATCATTGGGCATAATGGGGCTGGGAAGAGTACCCTATTAAAAATTTTAAGCCGAATAACACCACCGAGCGGCGGAGAGATTGAAATTAAAGGCAGAGTTTCTTCACTGCTGGAAGTTGGAACAGGCTTTCACCCTGAGCTTAGTGGCCGCGATAATATCTATATGAACGGGACCATATTGGGGATGACCAAAAGGGAGATCGATTCAAAACTGGATGAAATCATTGATTTTGCCGGTGTGCACAAACACATAGATACCCCTGTTAAATTTTACTCCAGCGGAATGAAAGTTCGTTTGGGGTTTAGTGTAGCAGCACACCTTGAACCCGAAATCTTAATTATAGACGAAGTACTGGCAGTAGGTGATGCAGAATTTCAGAAAAAATGTCTTGGTAAAATGGAAGATATTTCCGGGCAAGGCAGAACCGTACTATTTGTAAGCCATAACATGAATGCGGTTAAATCTTTATGCCCGAAGGCGTTATTGCTAAAAAATGGCAATCTTGTGTTCAAGGGTGAGTCTGAAGCAGTGGTAGATCGTTACTTATCCATCAATAAAATTGGTGATTCAAAGTATTTATTTGATGAGGAAGGAGATCTAAAGGAAGACTTTATTAAAATAAATTCACTTCAAATTCATTCTGAAGATCATAACTTAACAAATCATTTTCCAATGGACAAGAATATATTGATTTTGCTTGAATTTGAATTTCTTCAAAAGCCATCAAATGATTTTGGATTTACATTACAATTCAAGAATGAGAGAGGAGATATTCTATTTGTAACTAGTTCAAGAAATATTCAATTCCAAAAATTCAATACTGGCAATCATAAGATCCAATGTACAATACCTTCCCCATTTTTTAATGAAGGAGAATTTTCAGTTAATTTTCATATCGTAAAATTTGGGATGGAAACGAGGTTGTTGAAAAAATATATAGATGTCGTTTTTTTTAGGATTGGCCCTCCAAACCAAAAATTAGGAGAATGGATGGGGAAATCAAAAGGTTGGTTAAAGCCACAGTTTAATTGGGAAGAAATAAGTGAGGATGCCAATTATTAATGTCTTATACAGAGTTAGGTTGTTAAAAAAATGTTCAGCATTTATTATAGGCGCTCAGAAATCGGGGACTACAGAATTATTTGAAACACTAAAAGATCATCCACAAATAATTACTTCATTTAATAAAGAAGTTCACTTTTTCTCTTCTGAACATAAATATTTAAATCAAGGTGTCAGTTGGTATTATAAACAATTCCCTAAAATTTCTTTTTGGTCTTCAAAAATTCTTTTAGAAGCTACTCCATCTTACTTGTTTTTTCCTAAAGCATTAGAACGATTAAAAAAATATAATCCAAATGCGAAGATAATTGTATTACTAAGAAATCCTGTCAAAAGAGCCTATTCAGCTTGGAATATGTTTTCAAATTTATATAAAGACGAAGGTCGAGAAAAAAAATTATTGGAGACCAGGCCATTTGAAGTAGCAATAGATAATGAATTAAACAAAGTACAAGACACTATGAATATACATTTTTATCTTGACAAAGGAATTTACATTAATCAGATTTTAAATCTTTTTAAAATTTTTGATAGGGATCAAATATTGATATTGGAAAGTGAAAAATATTGGCAGAATAAAAAGAAATTTAACCTATTAATTTGTGAATTTCTAGATGTTACACCATTTGATTTTGTTGAAAAAAATAAAAAGCAAAAAGCAAAAGGCTCATATCAGTATGAAATTTCTAAGGAGACTCATAAAAAATTAATAGATTTTTATTCTCCTTACAATAAGAGATTATCAGAATTAATTGGTGAAGATTTTAATTGGTGATTAAAATGATCCCTTCCAAACAAAAACGCGAAAAAATCAATAATTATTTCGTTCAATTTGGATACCACACAAAACCATCCTTTCTAATTGTAGGTGCACAAAAGGCAGGAACATCAGCTTTGTTTCAATATCTGTCTTCACATTCAGAAATCATAGCTCCTCCGATTAAGGAAATGGGCTATTTTTCAAACGATTCATTATATAAACTGAGGGGTCATTATTATTACCATACTAATTTTCCAAAACCTCATCAAATCAATAAAAATCAGATTACATTTGAAGCAACACCTGAGTATTTATACCATCCTGAATGTGCAAAAAGAATCTTTAATTATGATCCAAAAATTAAAATTATAATTTTATTGAGAGAGCCCGTTTCAAGGGCTTATTCAGCTTGGACAATGTATCATAATTTTCACCTGTCAAGGAATCATTTTAAACTAGAGGATAAGCGTACTTTTGAAGAGGCAATTCAAAATGAACTAATGAATATTGAATCAGTAAATTGGTATCGCGATCCATACGGCTATTTAAGAAGAGGAATTTATTATGATCAGGTAAATAATTATTTGAAGGTTTTTCCAAAAGATCAAATAATGATATTGGAAAGTAATTATTACAAATTAAACGTCGAGTTAGTTCATAAAGAAATTTTAAATTTTATTGGAATTGATAATAAACAAAAACTGCGTGCCTCAAATATGAATGAAAGAAAGTATCATTTAAAAATTAATTCTGATACGGGAGCCATTCTTAAAAATTTATTTAAACCATACAATGAAAAACTATTCAATTTAATTGGACAAGAATTTGATTGGAATAAAAACTAAATCATTTTGATTCCGGTGACCAAACCATATTTACCATCAAAAGAAAAATTTAAAAAATATGTTGATGACATATGGAAAAGACAGTGGCTAACCAATAATGGTCCACTGGTCAATGAATTTGAGCTTCTTTTAAAAGAATATCTGAAAGTCGAACACCTGGCATATGTTGGCAATGGGACAATAGCACTTCAAATTGCTATTAAAGCCCTTGAACTAAAGGGTGAAATAATTACCACACCTTTCTCCTACGTTGCCACTTCCAGCAGTATTGTTTGGGAGCAATGCAAACCAATTTATGTTGATATTTCTCCGGAAACCTTCAATATAGACCCTAGTAAAATAGAAGAGTCTATCACCCATAAAACATCAGCAATACTGGCAACACATTGCTTTGGAAATCCATGTGACATTGAATCAATAGAAAAAATTGCCAATAAGCATAAGCTAAAAGTAATTTATGATGCGGCGCATTGTTTTGGTACAAATTATAAAGGAAAGTCTATTCTTGAATACGGCGATCTAAGTACCCTAAGTCTTCATGCAACTAAAATAATGCATTCAACAGAAGGAGGATTGATCGTTACAAGACATCCGGAAATTCTTAAAAAAGTAGCTTTTATGAGGAACTTTGGTCATTCAGGACCAACAACTTTTCATGGACTCGGTATCAATGGTAAAAACTCTGAATTTCACGCTGCCATGGGGCTTTGTGTTCTCGAGGATATAGACTTGATTCTTGAAAGTCGCAAAGAACAGTCAAAATATTATGATATGATATTAAAACCTCTTGTTTATAAAAAACAGCAAATTGAGAGTTCTTGTGATTACAATTTTTCTTATTATCCTATACTGTTAAACGATGAACAAGAAGTTCTAGAAATAAAAAAAGTTCTTGAAGAAGCTGAAATTTTTCCACGTCGATACTTCTACCCTTCGCTTTCCAAATTAGATTATGTAACTCAAAAGGAAACCCCAATATCTGATGATATTTCTTCACGGATTCTCTGTCTTCCTTTATATCACGATTTGACGAAGGAAGAACAGGATATGATCTCAAGATTAATGCAAAGAACACAAAAATACGGTTTGTGAAGCTAGCAATTATGCAACCTTATATATTCCCCTATTTGGGCTATTTTCAGTTAATCAATGCAGTAGATAAATTTATATTTTATGATGATGTTAATTTCATTAAAAAGGGCTGGATTAATAGAAATCAGATTTTAATAAATGGGCGGGTTCATAAATTTTCTATACCACTTCTCGAGGCTAGTCAAAATAAGAAAATCAATGAAATAGAAGTGTCTTCAGAGGATAAATGGAGAAAAAAGTTATTGAAAAGTATTGAAATGGCATACAAAAAGTCACCCTTTTTCGACAAAGTATTCCCAATAGTTGTTAGAAGTATCAATAATAAAGAAACGAACCTTTCAAAGTTTATAATAAATTCATTGAAAGAAGTTATTGATTACCTTGATTTGACCACTGCTATTGTTTATAGCTCAAAAGGTTATAATAATCAAGATCTTAGCGGTCAGGATCGGATTATCGATATTTGCAAAAAGGAAGGCTGTGATCATTATATAAATCCAATAAATGGCCGTTTATTGTATGATAAAAAACGATTTGATAATGAAAGAATGAAACTAAATTTTATTAGCACAGGAGAATTACAGTATAATCAATATTCAAAAGACTTTGTCCCTTACCTTTCCATTATCGATGTTATGATGTTTAATAAAAAGTCAATTATTAAAGATCTTTTAGAAGAATATGAATTGGTTTAATTAAAGAATAAATTTTTGCAAGATGAAACAATATGATAAGCAATCTTTTTTAGAAGAATTTAATGATAAAGGATACGTCATTATTGACAATGTTGTTGATAGTGATTTCATTAAAAGGGCTACAAAAGAGTTAGAACTGGCGCTGAAAAAGGAGTTGGAATTCGTAGGAACTAAAGATTATAAGTTTTACGGTTATGTATTGTCAAATGCCAAATATGGTGGGGCTTTTCTTGATTTGTTGGATAACAAAAAAGTCACAGATCCAATGGATTGGGTGCTAGGTGAGAACTCAATATTATATTCGTATACCTCTTCGTCCATGCCACCCAAATCCGGAAATGATTCGAGTCATGTCCATGTGGATTGCCCTATTTATTTAGATGATTATATTTTACGAATGGGGGTGTTAATTCCATTGGTTGATTTTACTCCTGAAAACGGAGCAACATACTATTTAGAGGGCAGTCAGAAAAGCGAACAAATGCCCGACGATGATGAATTTTATAAGAACGCACAAAGATTGACAATTAAAGCCGGCACAGCTTGGTTTTTTAATACCAGAATGTGGCATGCTGGAGGTAAGAACAATTCTGAATCGTGGAGACATGCTATCACTTTAAATGTTTGTAGACCATGGATGAAACAATATATAGACACCCCGAGATTGCTTAAGGATATCGATTTATCCAATGTTTCAGAAAAAGTATTGCAGAAGCTTGGCTTTTACAGTCAACCTCCTACTTCATATGAAGAATATTTTGACCCAAATAGAAAGAGGTTGTTTTTGTAGCATTCGCATGTCTTTAGAAGTAAAAATTATAAAACTAGAAGATAAAAAAGAATGGAATCTGGCGCTTAAAGATTTAAGTTATTCTATTTTCCATTCTTGGGAATATTGTAATGCTTTAAGCTATTCACAAGAAAAAGAAATTTCGTTATTAAGAATTGACTTTAATGATTCTGGGGCAATTAGTGTTTTTTCCAAACGCAGTAAAGATGGAACTGCACAAGATATTTATACACCTTATGGTTTTGGAGGCATTATATTTTGGGGCACTGAATCTGATAGTGTAGAATTAACAATGTTAGATTGGTTTAAGTCTCAAAATGTCGCAACAGCCTATTTAATGTCTCATCCATTATTCGGTGGAAAACCATCCGATTTATTTGAATGTAATAGAACATCTTTTTTGCTGGATCTTAGATTAAGTGAAGATCAGCTTTGGTCAAGCATGGCTAAAGGTCATAAATATGAGTTAAAAAAAGTATACAAAGATTTATCAATTGCCATAAATTCAGATAAAGGACTCATTATAAGTAAATTACCTAAATTATATGCAGACACCCTTGACAGAGTTGGCGCGGGTGAAAACTATCATTTTAAAGAACAAACACTTTTAGAATTAATAGATTTAGATTCCACGATTGCATTAGCCGGAACAATTAATGGTGAGGTACATGCCGTCGTAATATTATTATCGAATAAGAATTGTGCAGAGTATTTTATTAATGCTACGGATGATAAGGGAAGAAATCTTACCAGGTTATTACTTTGGGAAGGAATTAAAAGTTTAAAAGCCAAAGGTATATTAAAGTTCAATCTTGGAGGTGGAGCAAGTGAAGGAGATCATTTAGAAGCTTTTAAAAGGAGGTTTGGTGGAGAAAAATCCCTTATCCCTGTTTATAAGAAAATAGTAGATAGGCAAACGTATCTGGATTTGTGTGATCGAATTTGTAAAGGACCAATTGATTCAGATTATTTTCCGGCATATTGGAAAAAATCATGAAAGATTATAAAACACTAAAAGAGCATTACGAAAAAAAATTAAAAGAACATGGCCCCACTGCCAGGGGAATGGATTGGCCAAATCCTGAGGATCTTGATAGCAGATTCAAAGTCTTGACGAGTATAATTGCCGAAAAAAACGTGACATTACTTGACCTTGGGTGTGGGGCAGGCTTACTAATTGATTTTATGAAACGGAATCAATTGGATGATATCACCTATTTCGGCTCTGATATTTCTGAAAAGATGATTTCCGCTGCAAAAGAAAAATATACGGATAATGAATTCGAAGTGCGCGACATACTTGATCAGCCTTATGAACAGGGTCAATTTGATTATGTGATCATGAACGGTGTACTAACAGAGAAACGTGAAATGAGTCAGGCACAAATGATCGATTTTGCACAAAACATCATTCAATCTGCTTTCAAAAGCTGTCGCAAAGGGCTGGCATTCAATGTGATGAGCACCCATGTAGATTGGAAACGTGAAGACCTTTTTCATTGGGAACTTGATGAAGTAGTTTCATTCCTGGTAGCGAAATGTTCAAGACATATTAGGATTCTGATGGATTACGGACTATATGAATATACTGTTCATATTAGAAAGGAATTAATGTGAAAATTATTGAAGTAAAGGAAGATTACAGAGACTTATATGTCAAAACGCTTCGTCACCTTATACATAGCACCATTAATTTACCGCAGGAAGCTTTGAGCTATTTTTCGGATCCTTGGACTGCTGATAAAGTTAAAAGCTCCAAAGATTGGGTCTTTCTATTGGCGTTGGACGAAAATAAGCCTTCGGGGGTTATTCTTGGAACCCCTGTTGAAGGTGGAGTTGGTACCATAATCTGGGTTTTGGTAGATAATACAAACCAGAAAAAAGGAATAGGGACAGCCTTGTTTCATGAGGCTTGTAAATTATATAAAGAGAAAAAAGCTCATAAAGTTAAACTAACTGTTCCAAATCGAAGGACAGTTGAATTTTACGAAAAAGTCGGAATGGTCCTCGAAGGTGAGCATAAAAATCACTGGTGGGGAAATGATTTTTGGTCAATGGGATTACAATTATAATTCGGATATTATGAAATGGAATAAATTAGGACTTGTTTTTGATCTTAGAAAAGAAAAACCAGATTGGGTAAAAAGTCATGCGATGACACCGACCCCTTTATTACTGAAAGATAAAATTAGAGTTTATTTCACTGGAAGAAGTCAAAAAGGTGAAAGTATGATTTCTTATGTGGACTTAGACAGAAAAGATCCATCAAAAATTTTATATATCAAAAAAGAACCTGTTATGGAAATTGGTGGAATTGGAATGTTTGACGATTGCGGAACAATATGTACTTGCGCAATTCAGGAAAATAATGAGATTTACCTTTATTATACAGCTTATAGTGTAAGTTTTAAAGTTCCTTATAAAAATGCAGTAGGGCTTGGTGTCAGTAAAGATAATGGAGATACATTTCTAAGAAAATATGATGGCCCGATACTTGATCGCTCAAAGTTTGAACCTTTTTTCGTCATCTCTCCATGGGTAATGCATTTTAATAACACCTGGCATATGTGGTATGCTTCTGCTACAGATTGGGTCTTGGTAGATAATAAACCCGAATCAGTATATCATATTAAATATGCTCACTCTAAAAATGGACTGGATTGGGAAAGAGATAATATTACATGCATTGAACCTCTTACAAAGGAAGAGGCTAATGCAAGACCAACTGTAATTCACGAAAATGGCAAGTTAAAAATGTGGTTTACATATCGCGGGAGTAGGGATTTTAGAGACGGCCCGGAAAGTTATCGAATTGGATATGCTGAAGCTGTTGAGCAAAGCCCAACAAAGTGGAGCAGAATGGATGATAAATCCGGATTGGAAATAGGTGAAACTAACTATGATAATCTAATGCAAGCTTACCCCGCAGTTGTAAAAGATGGAGACAGAAAGATACTTTTTTATAATGGAAATGGATTTGGTGTAAACGGTTTCTGTGTGGCAATAGCTAATGAATAAATCAGAAAATAAAGAACCATTATTGTCAATTTGTACTGTCGCATACAACCATGAAAATTATATTAATGATTGTCTTAAAGGACTTTTGAATCAAAAAACTAATTTCAAATATGAAATACTGGTACATGATGATGCTTCAACAGATTCTACACAATCTATAATAAAAGAATGTGAATCTAAGAATCGAGGAAAAATTAGAGCAATTTACCAGTCTGATAATCAATGGATTAGAAAAAATATTAATCCACTTTCTCAATTTTTAATTCCCAAAGCAAAAGGCAAATATTTAGCCTTATGTGAAGGGGATGATTTTTGGATTGATGATAACAAACTTCAAAAACAGGTTGACTTTCTTGAATCTAACCCTGATTTTAACATTTGCGGACATGTTACGGGTGTAATTATTGAAGATAACATTGAATATAATAGTGAAAAGCGTCCTAATTCCAAATATGTTGGAAGAAAACTATACCAGAAAGACATTGTCAAAATGATGACAAAAGTAGGTCCAACTTTTCATACTTCCAGTTTTGTTTTCAGAAAATCTGCTTTGACAGATAAAAATTTAATATCAAAATCTACAGTGGGCGATTATGTGATTTTGTTAAATATGACTAATTATGGCTTTGCTTATGTATTACCGGATGAAATGTCAGTTTATAGAAAAACAATACAAGGATTTAGTCATAAAAATGAGAACGATAGCTTTAAACATTCCAGGAACAAAGTAAAGTTTTTTAGTTCCATGAATCAATATACTTCCGGAAAATACAAAGAACTGTTTAATCCCAGAATTGTGTCGGGTTACAAAGGTTTAATGAGATATTATATTGAAAAGAAAAACTGGTTTAAATCCTTTTATTATTTTTTGCAGTTGATACGTATTGACCGCTCTCAAATGCGATTATATTACGAATTAAAAGGACTTTTTGGGGATAGTAAAGACAATCAGGGGTAATAATTACAATATTCACTCCCAAAAAGAATGGTTTAAAATCTACAACAAGAATTTTAGTATCAACACTAAAAATATTGTTAATCTGGGAAAAGAAAATTCAGAATTTCAATTTGAAATTAGGGAACAAGTCCGATATCGATTATTTAATGAAAAGCATCTCTTCCCACTAGGTCACGGCCCCAATGATTTTGTATTATTTCCATTATTAAATGAAGGCTACAAGGAATTTGCTAATTCCTGTAAAGATCACCTTTTAAGCATTATAGATAAATGGGATTTCTTGCATTTGTATTATGTCCCTGAATCATCTTCGGGCTGGTTTGAATTTAAATCATCTATGGAAGAGGCTGGATTTCAGGTTTCCATTCGTAGACATCGACATTTCTATTTTGTTGATACGACAGCAGATTGGGATAGCTATTATAATGATTTTCTTCACAAAAGTCTAAGGGATGTTAGAGGTAGGTTTAATCGATTGAAGAAAGCTAATTTAAGCTATAAAGTGGTTGAACAACACGAAAATATAAAAGATCATCTTGAAAAGCTATTAACAATTTATGATCAACGAAGACAAAGCACTGGTCAGCAAAATGCATTTTCAAGAAATGCCCATAGAAAAATGCTTGAGGAGGTAGTAGAGGTTTATGAAAAAAAGGGATGGATTCAATTGTCGTATCTTTTAGGTAGTGATGATAAAATATGGGCTTATCAATTGGATTTTCTGAAAGATGGTATTCAGTATCATTATACCCCGGCCTTTGACGAAAATTATAAGTTTTATTCACCAAGTAAAATACTGTTATTCGAAACCCTTAAATCTGCTTTTCACAATCCTAAAATCATTCAGTTTAATTTCATGAGAGGGGAATCACCTTATAAAACCCAATATGCCAGAGAAAAAGAAGATTATATTTTTATGGATATTGAAAACAGAAACTCTAAAAATTTGAAGCGAATAAAAAAATTTAAGAAAGTAGTCGATTTAAAGAATAAGTTATTATCAAGACACAATTAAGATGTGTGGAATACTAGGATATCACAGCAAAAACGGAACACTTGATATTGAGGAATTTAAACAGTCATTACATAAATTATTTCACAGAGGTCCTGACGCAAGTGGTATTTACAATAGCAAAAATTTGCATTTAGGCCACAGAAGATTATCAATAATTGATGTAAAAGATGGGACTCAACCAATGATAAGTGAGGATGGAAGATATGTTTTAATATTCAACGGTGAGATTTACAACTATAAAGAAATTGCTCGAAAATTAAAGTTGAATAATCTTAAAACTAAATCAGATACTGAAGTCCTTTTGGAAGCTTTAAAAATCGATGGTACAAAAAGCCTGAATTACCTTAGAGGGATGTTTTCCTTTGCATTTTATGATAAAGCACAAGATTCGATAATAATTGCCAGGGATCATTTTGGCATTAAGCCATTGCATTATTTTCACGAAAACGAATCCTTCGCCTTTTCTTCAGAAATTAATGCTTTAAAGTCATTAGGGAATACAAATTTGACCCTGGATTTAAATGCGCTTGATCTTTATCTAAAATTAAACTATATCCCTGCACCCTTTACTATTTATAACGAAATCAGAAAGCTTAAACCGGGCCATTATTTAACATATAACTTAAATACCAATAGTCTCAAAGAACACCAATACTACAATTTTGAATTTAATCCTGATTTTAATACAAAGTTTGAAGATCTTTCTGAGGCTTTTGAAGATGAACTCAGAGATTCTGTAATTCATCATACTTATTCTGATGTGCCATATGGCGCCTTTCTTTCCGGAGGAATTGATTCCACCATTATTACCAAATACATGAGTGAATACCTTGGAAAAGGTGTTAAATCTTTTACCATTGAATTTGAAGATGAGTATTCTGAACTTGGCTATGCAAAAAAAGCATCAGAAACATTTGGTCTGGATCATTATCAATTTCAAGTTAAGGCGGAATCAGTAGGTATAATTGATTCCATAATAGATCATTCGGGCGAGCCTTTTGGTGATAGCTCAGTCTTACCAACTTATTACCTTAGTAAAATGGCATCAAATGAAGTTAAAATGGTGCTTTCAGGTGATGGTGCAGATGAATTCCTGGGAGGATACAACTCCTATTTTAACTGGTTACAGAAATTAAACAATCAAAATAAGAATTTCAGTTCACATGCTCATTTACTAATCTCAAGGATTAAAAATAGGAGTAAAGACCTTCAGAGAACCTATGAGAATTGGTTAAAACTTACTCCCGGTTTAAATAATGTCATTCGAAATAGATTATGGAAAAACTGTTTAAAAATAAGCCCAAAAAAAAATGCAAATTACTTAAAATCAATTTTTGATTCCGGCAATCAATTATCTGATCTTCAACAAGTTCAGAACATGGATATCAAATTACTTTTACAAGGAAACATGTTGCCTAAAGTTGACATAGCTTCTATGATGAATTCCTTGGAAGTGAGAACACCATTTGTTGATGTTAAATTGGCAAATTTTATTTCCAAGCTTCCTCCTGAGTTTTACTTTGAATATCAAAATAATGGCTTTAAAGGCAAATTACCTCTTCAAAATATTTTACTAAAAACCTTTTCTAAAGATTTTGTTGAGAGGCCAAAACATGGCTTTACTGTTCCACTAACAAAATGGATTAAGGAGGATAAAGAGTTTATTGAGATTTTAAGTCACTATTTTAAATCTGAAAACAGCAGTTTACTTAAGTTCTTTAACCAAAGCGGTTTAGAGGATATTTATAATTCCAATAAGAAAAACCATATATGGTCATTAATTATTCTAGGAAAGTGGCTTGATAAAAATGAAAGCTAAAATTATCCTGATTATAAGCATTGATACGGAATGCGATAAAGGGCCCGCATGGAAAATAAAGAAACCAATGTCATTTGATAATATCATTCATGGCATCCCTAAATATCTCAACCCTCTCTTTGAAAAATATAATATAAGGCCGAGTTATTTATTAAGTCCAGAGGTCATGCAAAACGCGCAATGTGTGGATTTGTTTAAATCACTCACAAATGCTGAACTTGGAACGCATTTGCACGGCGAATTCATTGAACCCCAGGCTGATTGGGAGGCCGGACGAACCAAAACACCTCAATTGGCCTACGATTCTAATGTTGAAAAAGAAAAGCTCAAGAATCTAACAAATCTTTTTGAATCCAAATTTAACTACGCTCCAAAATCATTTCGGGCAGGACGCTGGGGAATAAGCAAAAATACACTTCCATTTCTTGAAGAGCTGGGTTACACCGTTGATTCATCTGTCTGTAGTTTTAGAACGCATACATTCAAACAGGGTAAAGTCAACTTCTGGGGAGCTCCTTTACAACCCTATCATCCATCCACACAAGATTTCAGAAAAAAGGGCAAAATGAAAATTCTGGAAGTCCCTGCTACCTTGGGTAATCCGCATTTAATGAAATGGCCAAGACCCATATTGCGAAAATTGGATGATAATAGCAAATGGCACAAAAAGATACTGGGAAAATTGGGTAAATCTTCCAAAATAACCTGGTTTCGGCCCTGGAAAAGTAATGCAAAGGAAATGATCAATCTGGCAGATAGCTTTGTCAAAAACTATTCAAATTCAGTTCATTCCACGGTACTGAATATGATGTTTCACAGCAATGAAATTTTAGCGGGAACAAGTCCTTATGCTCAAACAGAAATTGAAGTAAAATCTTATTTCGAAAGTTTAGATACACTTTTTGATTATTTATATGGACACTTTGAAATGAGCTCTCTAGGATTATCAGATGTACAGAGCTAGAAAATTTATAAAGAATTTTAAATTGGGTACGCATAAAGAAGTTTTTTATGAATACGATTTAAAGAAACCATTGAGTAAACCTATAATTTCTATTGAGCCCGAAGTACGTTTGGCCGAAATCGAAAGCTTCAGTGAGATAAAAAAAATATGGAATGTCAGTCAGTCTCAATTTACTAAACGGATTCAATCGGGAAATTCTGTTTGTTTTTTAACTTATGTTGGTCCTAATCCTATTGCATACCACTGGCTGCAACTCGAAGGTCAGCACTTTGTTCAAAAAGGTAATTTTAATTTTGAAGTTGAGAAAAATGTTTCTGCCATAATTTATCATACCAGGGTAAAAAAAGAGTATCAAGGACAGGGTTTAAATACTTATATAATGTGGTACATGCTGGATTATTGCTTGAAGAAAGGCTTGCAAAAAGTTTGGATTTATACAGCTGCAGATAATATTGCACAAAGAAAAAGCCTTGAAAAATTGGGATTTGAATTCATAAAGTCTGTATCGAGCTTAGTTGTGGGACGAAAATATTATTCGATCAAAAGTTTGTGAAATACAAACTGACCATAATATTTGACCAGTTTGCCCATCCTAATCAACCATTTTGGCATCAACTGTATTTGCGTTTGATACAATTGGCCGGTTTTGAGATAAAGATTTTCACCAAAAAAAAGCACTGTACACCAATAGGTCAATTGTTTCTATTAAGGCAAAAATCCGGAATTAGACGTTTTTTGAATTTACCCTTTTATTTTATTTCAGGCCTAAAAAATAAAATCGATTTAAAAAATTATCTTAATTTTCCAGACCTGGCAGAAGATCAGAATTCTGTGGTTCATATTTTAAACTCACAACAGTATCCTGCCATTTCCCTTTTTCTAAAAGACAAGAAAAAAATATTTTCCTTTCGTGGATACGAGACATTGGTCAGGCCGGCCAAAGACCCGGAATGGAAAGCTGAACTTCAAAATATTTATGGCGAGGCAAAACTACTTCATTTTGTGAGCGATTACATTAAAACCAAAGCCATTGAGGGTTTTAATGCACCGGAAGATAAATGCAAAGTAATCCGGCGTTCTGTGGATATAGAATTTTTTAATCCAGGCAAAAGAAATTACGCCTTGTCTCCAGTCATCAGGATTTGTACCATAGGAAGACTTACCTGGCAAAAAGATTATTTAACGGCATTGAAAGCTATTAGAGATTTAAAAGATAACGGAAATGATATTGAATATTTTATTGCCGGAGAGGGTGAAATGGAAAATGAAATCAGGAGTCAAATAGCTACATTTGATTTGGATAGCCGTGTTAATTTTATGGGTAATCTGAACCGAAAATCAGTAAAAGAGCTTTTGGCTTATTCTGATATTTATATTCAATCCTCAGTAAATGAAGCCTTACCCAATTCAATACTCGAAGCATCAGCCATGGCGATGCCAATTGTAAGTACCAATGTTGGTGGGATTCCCGAAGCAATTATTCACGAGAAAACCGGTTTATTGGTCGATAAAAAAGATTATGAAAATATGGCCAAATGCATCCAAAATCTGATCGAGGATAAAAATTTAAGAATAGAAATTGGAAAAGGGGCCAGAAAACTAATGATTGAGAAGTTTCATCCCGATTTGGAATTAAAATATTGGGTAGATACGTATAAAGAATTAATTGAAAACTAAAAAAAAGTTACTTGCAATTTTAAATACGCCTCCCGGCGAGCCTTTTATCATTAATCATCTCAATGCAGTTTCGGAAAACATTTCAGAAATTAAACTACGCATAGCCTATGGCTCTACTTCAGAAAACGGAAAAATCAAGAGTCCCTTAAACCGCAAAGTCAATGCTTTCGCGATTCCTAATTTTGACAGACTCAGCACACTTAAAAAAGCATCCTTTGTATTTAAATATCCATTTAAAAAAAGATCTCAGATAAAGAAATTTGCTGTTGAACAGTTTTTTAAAAGACAGAAGGCCGATATTATTCATTTTCATTTTGCCGGCACGGCAATTAAATGGTATAACTTTTTACCGTCGAATACCAAATTCACATTTAGCATTAGGGGTTCGGATATAAATGTTATGCCTTTCACTAATAGCACGTATCTTGAAAAACTTAAAAGTGTGGCGGAAAAGGCAATGCGAATACACGTTGTTAATGAAGAACTAGCCGATCGTTTTAATGCTTTGTTACCAGGGTTTGAAGCTAAAATTAAATGCATTCCTACGCTGGTCTCATCAGAATTTTTTGACATATCCAATATGCCGCTAGACAAATATATTATAGCTATCGGGAGACTTCACTGGATCAAAGGCCATAGGGATCTATTACTGGCCTGTCATTTGCTCAAAAAAAAAATCCCCAATTTCAATCTTGAAATAATTGGTGAAGGCGATGAAAGGCAAGTACTTGAATACATGATTCGGGATCTTGGACTAACAGAAAATGTAAAACTAACAGGAAATCTGAGTGCCGATGAGATCAGGGATAGTTTGAGTCGCGCTGCTTTTCTGATACAGTCTAGTCTGGATGAGGGTTTTCCAAACTCAATAGCAGAGGCCATGGCTGCCGGAGTACCTGTAATAAGCACAAAATGCGGAGGCATAGAAAATGTTTTAAATAGCGAAAATGCCTTTCTTTCTGATCCCGGGAAACCAGGGGAACTGGCAAAAAACATGGAACTGGCAATAAAACATCAATTTGACAGGGAAAATTGGGTAAACATAAATAAGCAAAAAGCCAGAGAAAATTTTTCAAAACAATCGCATTGCGATCAATTTTCGGAATTCTGGAATTTGAATGGCTAAAGTCAGTTTCATTATTTTCGGAGCTCAAAAATGCGGAACAACCAGTTTAGCAGAATTACTTTCTACTCATTCCCGGATCTCTTTCTCGAAAATCAAAGAACCCGCTTTTTTTATTCGGGAAAATTGGCGCGACAGACTTGATGAATACGATGAATTGTTTGATAAAGACGATCAAAAAATCAGGGGAGAAGCTTCTACCATGTATTCCTTTTACCCGGAGTTTCCCGATACACCCAACAATATTTTTGAATATAACCCCAAAATCAAACTCATTTATATAATAAAAGACCCCGTAAAAAGAATTGAATCGCATTTTGCACATAGGCAGGTGAGAGGAAGGGAAAAAACATCTATAGATGAAGCAATTAGACAAAACCGCGCCTATATCGAAATCAGCAAATATCATATGCAAATTGAGCGATACCTGAAGTATTTTTCAGCCGATCAGATTAAAGTCGTTCAATTTGAAAAGCTGATTGAAAATTTCAGAGCTGAAATTTTAACCTTGTGCCATTTCCTTGAAATCGACGGCAGGGAATTTGATAATATAAACAATCTGCCCAAAACCAATCAATCATTGAATCATTCCTATCTAACGGATAGAGGAAGAATGGTGCTGAATAATCCCATTATAAAAATAATGCCATATAGAATCCGGCAAACACTTAAAAGTATGTTTTCAGAATCGATCGCGCAAAAACAAAAAATGAACAATGAAACAGAGGCCTATATTCGCAATGAACTAAAAGATGATCTTGAAAAACTTGAAAATTTTAGCGGTTTTGATTTGAGCAAGTGGAAAAAACCGCAACAATTAATGCCTAATTAATTCTTGAAAAACAAACAATCTGAGAATAAAATCCTCATTTTTTCAAGCATTTGGCCAACGGCTACGCATCCTTACATTAGTTTTTTATTCCACGGTTTAAAACTAAAATATCCCAATTTGGAATTCTTTTTATTCAAAAAAGGAGAAAGAAGACTGGCCAAAGATCTAATTGGAAATGAGGAATTGAAGAAAATAGAACAAAGCATTTTTTTGCGTTTCAATTTTACTAAAAATCCATTAGCCTATATAATTCCCGTTTTTTATTTACTAGTTAAATTCAGGCGATCTTTGCTGGTTCTAAAACTCTGTTTGAAAAACAACTATACTTTTTATCAGTCCATAGGCCAACTGATTTATTATCATAAACTTTTGAGCCGGAAATACGATCTGGTATATTTTAATTCACTTCAAGTGGCCAGACATATCTGCATTGAGGCTTTTTTTAAGGAAACCAAAGTGATTTGTAGTTCACGAGGCCAGGACTTTGATTTCGAGCCCGATTCTTTTAGAAAAGTTCTCCAAAATTGTGATCAGCTACATGTACTGGGAGAATATTTAAAAAATAAGGCTGTAGCGCAAGGTTATGACAGCAAAAATATAAGCATAATTCAACCTGCTTCACTTCCGGTAGACCTTAAGGACAAATATAAAGAAGTGAACCCTGAAAAATCAGAAATCACACTTATAACAAGCTCCCGCTTATATTGGACCAAGGGTCATATTTATGTGCTGAGAGCCTTGTCAATTCTTAAATACAATCGTCCGGAATTAAATTTCAAATACATTATTGTAGGCGACGGTCCGGAAATGGAGTTTTTAAAATTTGAGGCCAAAAGACTTCAAATCAATGATAAGCTTGAATTCTGTGGTTGGAAAAATCAAAATGAAGTCAATCAATTGGTGATGAATGCGGATATCTATGTACTGCTGAGTATAGAAGAAGGTTTTAATAATTCTGTTACCCAGGCCCAGATGCTTGGAAAAGCTTGTATTGTGTCAAATGCCGGTGGATTGCCTGAAAATGTAAAAAATGAATATTCGGGATTAGTAATAGAAAAATATAGCCCCGAAGGATTTGCAGAAGCCCTTTTGAACTTAATTGACAAGGATTTGTTGGATAATTTTAGTGAAAATGCTAAAAGCAATGTTGCCGGGCGTAGTCTTAGGCACCAATTAAATGAGTTTGAAAACATGTTTGAGAAAGTACTGTCCTGAATGACAGGTGATTACCAATTTACACCCCTAATAAAGCCTTATTCTTTAATGTTTAAACCAATACCTGTAATTTTCGTAAAATAATAGTAGTTTTGCCTTAACCATTATAGTTATGTTAATTAGATACTCCACCGCCCTTTTTATCTGCCTTATACTTTTTACTCTGAATGCCTCGAGTCAAAATGTAAATGTTTACGTAGAAGATTTTGAAACCGATGGCAATAATTCCAGATATACGCTGAGTCATCAGTTTTACGATTTTGGAATTTCCTCATATTTTGGTAGAGGTACCTTGGCACAATTTACAGGATTGCCCTCTGGCATCACAGGTCTAAACGGATCTTATCTAGTTGCAGCTGAAGACCTTGACCGTTCCACAAGTGGCCCGAGCGATGGTGTGGTTACATTTACGACAAGACAGATAAAAGTGGATAGTTTTTCGGATTTAATTTTCATTTTTAAATTAGGTGCAAGGTCGGCCAATAATTATGATTTTTTTGCCGGGAGTAATCGGGATTGGCTTGACGTAGATGTGCGCTACGACGGGGGTTCCTGGACAAGATTAATGCAATTCAGAAACGGTCCAACAGCAAGTACCAATTCTCAAAGAATGTACAGGGACAATGACCTTGACAACCTCGGGGGAGAACAAGCGCAGGACTCCATTTTGAGTGAGACCATGCAAGCTTTTAGAGATACAACTGCAGTAACAGGCGATACGGCTGAGTTCAGAATACGTTTGCGATGTAATTCTTCGAGTGAAGAACTCTTCTTTGATCAAATTGTGGTGAAAGGGATTCCATTAAATACGCCTCCATCCACACTTAACAGAATGCTTTATCAATACATGGGTTATACTACTAATAATCTTCAGGATAATTTGTATTGTACTACAAATGGATCTGCGACCTCTTATGAATTTGAAATAAGTGGTACAGGATTTACCACCCAAAATATTGTTAATACCACCAATAAATTTAATCTGACCGAAGTAACGGGAATGACCTATAACCGTACCTATAATCTCCGACACCGCATAATTACAAGTGGAGGACCCGGAGTTTGGAGTGATGCTTATTACGGATTATGGACAATCAATGTTCTGACCGCGCAATTACCTCAGGTGATGGCCCCACAATGTGGAGGAAATATTACATTGCTCAGTGATCAGATAGATTTTGAACGCATCGGAAATGCCACCAATTACAGATTAAATGTGACAGGCCCCAGTGCTTTTGCAGCCACTGATACATTGAACAGTACAAATAATGAATTTACGCTGGCAGACCTGGGTGCCACTGAAGCAGGTGACTATGATATTCAGGTATCAGCATTTGTAGATGGATCATGGCAGGCTTTTGGTAGTACATGTACCGTAACGCTTTCATCACTAACACCTCAAATTAGCCTATTGAGCAGTGACTGCGGCGGCATTGTAACTAATAAGGCCCAATTGTTTTACACAGAAAATGTAGCCAATGCAGAATATTACGAATGGCGAATAAGAGGTGACGGGGATCCTATTGTTCAACTTATAGTTCAGACAAATGAACGTAAAATGAGAATAAGCGATTTATTCCCAACTGCAACCTATGGGGAGGATTACACCCTGGACGTGCGATACAGAGTAAACAGTATGAATGCTCCTTTTGGCCCGAATTGTGATATTACTTTATCTGCTCCAACCATTAATATACGCAAACCGACCTGTGGTTCCACCATCACTGATTCACTGGATAGGATATGGACTTTCCCGGTAGCGGATGCCAGCTATGAATACAGCGTTTACAATACCTTTTTTGATACACTAATTACATCTTCGGCTCCATACTTGGTCTTTAATCAATTGGATGACAGCTATGATTTGAGTACTATTAATATAAGTGTAAGGCCAATTATCACCGGTGAAACAACCACTTTTGGTGATACCTGTACCTATACCTATACTCAGGCTAGAATGGCCGGCGGAAAGAGGGCTTCAGAAGTATTGTTTGGTTTAAATGCATCTGAAAATAAGGTTTTCCCAAATCCAAACTCAGGACATTTTTCAATTACCGGCAATTTGGATGAAATTGAAATGGTTTCAATTTTTGATTTGCGTGGTAAAAAATTAATGGCCTGGAATGAAGCCGATATAGCTTCCGGATTATTTGTAATAGAGGATTTCCCTAATGGACAGTATATATTAAGAATTATCAAAACGGATAAATCTTCAAGTATACATAGGTTGATAAAGGAATAATCACTTTATCGATAATTATAAAGTCGTATTAATTCAATCAACAGGCGCTGAAAAGCGCCCTTAAAAATTGCCATTTCTGATTTGATACAATCTAAAAGGGTGGGTTTCATGCAAATTGGATTCCAGAAATGCGGAACCACCTCCCTGTACCGGTGGTTAAGGCAACATCCGGCTTTGCATTTTTACAATGGAAAAAAAGATCCGCAATTTTTTAATCGCGAGAAAGACTGGAAAAATAAAATCGATCTTTATCATTCAAATTTTTCGGATAATTCAAAACTTTGGTCGGAAGCGTCGGATCAGTATAGCACCTTTCCCGAATTTAGAAATACAGCCAAACGCTTATTTGAATACAATCCTGATTTAAAATTTGTAGCGGTTATACGCCATCCTGTTGATCGAAGTCTCTCACACTATGATTTTAACAAATTAAGAGGTGGCGCAAGAGGTGAAGATGAAGAAAAAGTAATTTTAAATGCATCCAAATATATTACCAGAAGCCAATATTATTTACAGCTAAAACAATTCAGAAAGTATTTTCCAAAAGACCAGATCAAAATTGTGCTTTTTGATGATTTTAAAACCTCGCCGGAAAAAGTACTTTCATCCATATTCCAATTTCTGGATATTGAAGATATTTCCAATTCACTGAACTACAATCAAAGCAAATCCACCGTAGGCGAATACCATCAAAAATTTAAATACAAAAAGCTCATTGCCAGCGATGGATTTAAATGGCTGCGTAAAATATCCCCTTCGGGAATAAGGAAAAGTTTGAAACCAGTTTTTTATGGCAAAACCGATAAGAAAACAACTTTTTCCAATCAATTTAAAAATGTACTCTGGCAGTTATTTGAAGAGGATATAAACAGTCTGGAAAAAGAATTTGATCTGGACTTGTCGACCTGGAAAAATAAATACAATTAATTCCAATAAATCTTTGAGATTACTTTTCATCTGCAATGAATATCCTCCGGCACCTCATGGAGGAATTGGAATTGTAGTTAAAGACATTGCTGAATACCTGGTTGCGCAGGGTCATGATGTCCTTGTTTTGGGTTATGATAAATCAATTAAAAAGGACATTTCTGAATCTTCCAATGGTGTGATCGTTCACAGATTGCTAAATCCCTATTTGAATAAAGGCATAAAAATTTCCAGGTTTAGATTAAGTGCCGGCCCTTATTTAGAAAGAAAACATCTATCCAAAAGGTTAAAAAAGCAAATTGCCTATTTTAATCCCGATATCATTGAAAGTTACGATTGGTCTGGCCCGCTTTGGTCAAAGCCAAAAAGCCACTTGATTGTGAGAATGCACGGTGCCAATTCAGCCTATCAGTATTTTGAGAAAAAACGAATGAGTCGCTTATTGTATTTCTTTGAAAAACGAAATATTCAAATGGCAGATACGCTTATTTCCGTATCAAAGCATATGGCTGATCTTACACTTGAAAGCTTGCGTATGAACAAGGATTATTCGGTCATTTATAATTGTGTGGATACTACTTTTTTTACAAATCAGCAGGAAGTTCGCAGAGATCCAAACCTATTGCTATTTGTTGGTCGAATTCATCCAAGAAAAGGTCTTGAGGAATTATTTATGACCATGAACATAATTTTTGAGAAACGCCCGCAAACCAAACTTCAACTATTAGGGGCTTTTGATCCTGTATTTAAAAATCAGTTGGAAGGATTACTAAAATCTGATGCCTATTTGGAAAAGGTAGAATTTTTTGGAAAAATACCACATTCGGAACTTGTTGATCACTACAATAAAGCAAGTCTGGTACTCGTGCCCTCAAGGGCAGAAGCTTTTGGACTTGTGGCGATTGAAGCCATGGCTTGTGAAACTCCCGTATGCATGGCCAATAAAGCAAGCGGACCCGAGATAATCAGAGATGGTGAAGGGGCCTGGTTGCTCAATTATGATAATTCTGAAGAAAGTGCTAATCTGATAATTGAAAAGCTCAGTCGACCCGAATTAATTTCAAAACAGGGGAAAGTAGCAAGAGCACATATAAAAGATCATTTTTCCTCAGAAAAAATTCTTAAGAAAAACGTGCAATTCTATCATCAGATTTTAAGTGCTAAGGCCAAAACAAAAGCAATTGAAAGCTGAGGCGATAATTGCCACGCGTAACAGACCCGAATCCTGCCGCCGTCTTGCAGATCAATTGTTGGAGATTGGTATTTTCAGAAATATTATTATTGTAGATTCATCAGATTCGGAACACTCCGGTATTTTCAAGGAAGATCAGATTATCCACATTAAATGCCCTGTTCAAAATCAGCCCTTTCAACGCTATACCGGTTATAAAAGAGCTATGGGCGATGTACTGTTTTTCTTTGATGATGACGTCAGAATCACCAATACCAAAGGAATACATGAGTTGTTTTCACTTTTTTCCACAGCTGATTTAGCAGGAGCATCGCTCGGAATCGAACTTGACAGGGACAATCCAGAAAAGATGTCCGGTGAAATTCGTCACAATGTATTGCTTTCGGGAATAAAAAAATTTAAAGCGGGCGAATACTGGATATACGGATTGAAACAGGCATATCCCATAAATGGAGGAATGGTGCATTATTTAAAAGGTCCGGCTTTCGCTACGAGAAAAGAATTTTTATATCGCAATTTTGATTTCAGGTTGTTTGATATTTATGAAAGAGGCCTTGGA
The DNA here is from genome assembly GCA_014323545.1 of Hyphobacterium sp. CCMP332. Taxonomy (NCBI): domain Bacteria; kingdom Pseudomonadati; phylum Pseudomonadota; class Alphaproteobacteria; order Maricaulales; family Maricaulaceae; genus Hyphobacterium; species Hyphobacterium sp. CCMP332. The sequence goes on along the minus strand of CP058647.1, from coordinate 223,908 downwards.
AAAGGTGAAGATGCTATTTTAAGCTATACCTTGTCGAAACAGGGGCCTATTCAATACCTTCCTATTGATGCCATACATCATCAGGTGGTAGATCAAAGCGCATACGCTCAATCTGCCATTTCCTTTTATAAGAGATATGCCTTTTCAAGGTATTTCCACACTTTGAATTATTGTCGCTTAAACAAGGTCTCCTTTATAAAAAAAGTGGGCTATTTATTGGTTTACTACGCGCTTATTTTTAGCACTTTAATTAAATCAATGTTGGGTTCAATTCTAAAATGGTCAAAGAATGATTTAGAAAGAACCAAAGGAATATCAATTGGAATTTTAAAAAGTACATACTTGCTAAATACACTGCCATCCCGTCAAACGGCTTTTAAAAAATGGAATACCAAAGCTGATCAGATTTTGGAAACAGAAAACATAAATAGCTTAAATTGAAACCAGGTCTGGTCTTAATTCCCGGTATCAGAAAATGCGGTACTACAACGCTTTACGACATGCTTGCTGAGAATCCTCAATTATTTACATTGAAAGATTTAAAGGAATCACAGATATTCTGTTTAAAGCGTGCAGATTTTAAAAGAAATATCGATAAACTGACCTCGGAAATGGATTCTTCGGGTACATTTTTGGATGCATCTACACTTGCGCTTTATTCTTCCAATGCCATTGCCAACATTAAATCTCATTTTGAGAAGGTTAAAATTGTATTTATAATCCGCAAACCTCAAACTCGGTTTGTTTCTGCATACATGCACAATGTTAAAAAGGGAAACAAGATTGAAAATCGCACTCTTAAGGAAGTAATCGAGGCATTCAAAAAAGATGAAAATAATTCAGCAATTGAATTATCTGAATTAGAAAAAGCTAAGAGTAGCGGAAAAATAAATTATAGAAAAATTGAATTTCCAAATCTTAACAGCAAATATAAAAGTAGGATTGAAGAGGGCATTGATGAAGATTTCACCCAATTGAAATATTATAGGGAATCCTGTTATTCTGCCTATATAGAAAAATGGGAAAACGAATTTGGTAAGGAAAATTGTTTAGTCATTTCACTTGAAGAATTGCGTTTTGATACAGAAAAAGCCTTAAAAAAGGTAACAAACTTTCTAAGGCTTGAAAATCCATTGGAAATTCAATTAAAATCTTCCAATATGACTTACATGGCTAATTCTTTTTTGGCCAGAACCATGCGTCAGCTGTTTCGGATTATAGGATTAAATCGCCTGGTAAAAAAGTCAACATTATTAAAAAGCGGGGTTTTAAAGATTAGAGCAAAAATTTACGACAAGGAGAAAATAAATAATTCGGAAAGCTACAGAAGAGAATTGGACTATTTATTCAGTGAGGAAATGGCCTACTGGGAAAATCGTTCACCGGAAATCTATAAATACTGGATGTCCTGATGCGCTTGATTGACTATAAATATTATAAAAGAGAAGAGAAAATACTTTTTTGGTTTACCCTCTTTATAGTATTGCAGTTTATACAGGTTGTATTCAATATATCCTTCTATTTTTTCCCATTTTTTATCTATTTCTATTTCATTGAAAAGGGAAAACCTGTAAAGCTTTTTTCTACCTTTTCACTCCTGGCCATAGCCTTTGCCATAGGAGCCTTATTGTCATATGCCCATAGTTCAGATCAGGATAGCTCAGGCCTGGTTATTTTAAATTATATGTATTGGTCATTAATACTTATACTATTTAACTCTATAAAAAATTTCATAAGTCTGAGGGCCATTTTTGATGCAATTCTACTCGGTCTGATAATTTGCGTGCTTTATTATCACATTTTTCAGCGTATCGGTTTTCAATTAATACCAATATTCAAGGATTATTCACAAAATGCCTTTTCATTTCTAGCCATTTGTTTTACTCCGATTGCCACCTATCATTTTGTTTCTAAAAACGGTAAACAAAAAGGCCTGTTTTTCGGTATTATTCTGATTGTATTGTCCTTTTTAAGCGGTTCAAGAGCAGGGTCTTTGCTTGTGGCTGGTGGTGTCGTTTCTGCCTTACTAATTGATCAGTTGCGGTTTAGAACAATTCTTTTTTATGCCATTATAATTGCACTCTTTGGCAACCTTTTCATTGCGCTGCCGATTGTTCAGGACACTATTTACGGTTTGAATGAGCGTACTTATAATATTATTTACAATACTGAAGAGGTCTTCTCTTCCGATCGATCCTATTTAATCAGGCGATCAATGGTAGAAAAAGGTCTGGAAATATTTAATGAAAACAAGAAGTACGGCATTGGGTTGAACAATTTTCAGGGATATGAAATTCAGCTTCCCGGGGAGTTTGAAGGCGCTGAATATGTTATAAACAAAGGGAAAATTATGGATATCGGCTCGCATAATTCCTATATTAATATTTTGGCCGAAGGGGGATTGTTTTTATTTGTGCCCTTCGTTTCTATTCTCGCGATTATTATTCTGACGGGCTTATTTACTTTTCATAAAGTGTCTGATTTTCAGAGGATAATACTTGTTTCCATTATTTTGATGTGTATCCACTTGTATGTAATTACTGCCATATTAAATGTTATGGCCTGGTTTGTCATAGCACTGGGTTTTGTAGGCATGAACTGGGGGAAAAGGAGATCATTTCGATGAGACTGGCTGTGCACTACCATATTCCCTGTTTTGAAGAAAATGGCAAAATTTTTACGGATGCTCAACAAGGGGTTTTTTTGGATTCTATTGCCGTCCATTTTGAAATCATCTTGTGTTTTTTGCACAGTCCTTTGGCGCATGAAATGAAAAATATGGATTATGAAATCCTATCTAAAAACATTAAAGTCATCGGTCTTGGCCCTCATTTAAGTTTCCCAAAGAGGTTGATGAGAGTTATGCACTATCTCAAAACATTCAAAAGATACGAGGGGCAATTCGATGCTATACTTTGTCGGACACCAAGTCCACTTTCAAATTTCATTATCAAAAGGTTTCCAAAAAAATCTGCGATTTATGTCGTTGGCGACTACATTGACGGATTATCAAGCATGAAAGGCAATTGGCTAAAAAAGCAATTGATAAAATTATGGGCCCATTATTATGAAAACCTGCAAAACAAATTAGCCTCTGATATATTGTGCATAACCAATAGCCGTTTAAAACAAAACAAACTTTTAAAATTCAATGGCAAAACCCAATTAATCCGCTCAACCACTCTTAAGAAAGCTGATTTTTACGACAGGGAAGATACTTGTCAGGGAGATGTAATAAAGATCTTATATACCGGCCGTATCGACGAAGCCAAAGGCTTGGAAGATATACTGGAGGCCATTTTAAAAATCATTAATTCCGATAATAAAAAGATAGAATTTCATATTGCCGGGTTTTCTCTGACAAAAAGAAATGATCTTATTGATAAACTAAAAGGGGAGGCCGCAAAACAGGGCAATGAGGGAATTGTACAATGGCATGGTAAATTGAAAATCGGTTCAGAATTAAATGAACTCTACCGTTCATGTGATATTTACTGTATTGCGTCCAGAAGTGGATTTGAAGGTTTTCCCAGAACGATTTGGGAGGCCATGGCCAATTCCTTACCGGTTATTGCGAGTGAAGTTGGATCAATCCCATATTTTATGGATAATTACCGGCATGGAATACTCTCAATACCAAAATCTGTAGAAAGTCTTGTAAAATCGATAAATGAAATTATTGATAAGGAAGAATTGAGAAAAAATATGATCAAAAATGCCCGTGAATTGGCAAAGGACAATACCCTCGACCAGTTCGGAGTAAAAATATCAGGAGAGATAAAATCCTACTTTAATACCTAATAATTTAAGCAGCCCATTAATAAGCCTATGGATAAATTAGAAAAACACAAATGTCTGGTCACCGGAGCCGATGGTTTTATAGGTTCTAATCTGACAGAGTCACTTTTAAAAACGGGAGCAAAGGTGAGAGCATTGGTGCAATACAATTCGCAAAACAGCTGGGGTTGGCTCGAGGTCTATGCCAATGATCAACCTGATAATCTTGAAATCATTTCGGGGGATATCCGGGATTTAAATTTCTGTTATGAACTGACAAAAGATATTGACATTGTATTTCATTTGGCAGCGCTGATAGCAATTCCCTATTCTTACCACTCTCCGGGCAGTTATATTGATACCAATATTAGCGGCACATCAAATATTTGCCTGGCCGCCTTAAAAAACAAAGTAAGCAAAGTACTTCACACTTCTACAAGCGAAGTGTATGGTACTGCACAGTACGTCCCTATCGATGAAAAACATCCATTGCAAGCACAATCGCCTTACAGCGCTTCAAAAATCGCTTCAGATGCCATGGCCATTAGTTATTTCAATGCATTTGAACTTCCACTGGTTGTGATAAGGCCATTCAATACTTATGGTCCCAGACAATCGGCAAGAGCGGTTATTCCAACTATCATTTCTCAAATAGCAAATGGAAAAAAAGAAATAAAACTTGGTGATCTCAGTCCAACGAGGGATTTTAATTATGTCCTTGACACCTGTGAAGGGTTTATTAAAGCCGCAGAAACGAGCAATATAAATGGAGAAATAATCAATTTGGGTAGCGGATCCGAAATTTCTATTGGTGATCTTGTATTGCTTATTGCCGAACTCATGGGAAAGACGGTAAAAGTAGTTTCAGAACAGGAAAGAATCCGACCCGAAAAATCTGAGGTACATCGATTGTTGTGTGATAACAGCAAAGCAAAAAAGCTATTGAACTTTAAATCAAATTACAATTTAAAAGAAGGCCTAAGCGAAACGATAAAGTGGTTTTCAGATGATAAAAATTTAAAAATGTACAAAGCCAATATTTACAATGTCTAAACAAGCTGTCATACTTTGCGGGGGAAAAGGCACCCGGCTTAAACCCTATACCGTTGTTTTACCAAAACCACTTATGCCCATAGGCGAATTTCCAATTTTGGAGGTCATTATCCGACAACTCAAGGAAAATGGATTTAGCAATTTGATATTTGCCGTTAATCATCAGGCCGAATTGATTAAAGCCTTCTTTGGAAATGGAGAAAAATGGGGGATTAAAATCTCCTACTCTTTGGAAAACAAACCATTGAGCACGATGGGGCCTTTGAAATTAATTGACAACCTTGACAGCAATTTTTTGGTCATGAATGGCGATATTCTCACTGATCTGGATTTTTCCGGATTTTATGAAGAGCATGTTAGCACCAATAGCATTTTCACGATTTCATCTTATAGTCGTACGCATATAAATGATTATGGCGTATTAATTAAAAATGCAGCCAACAAGCTTGAGGACTTTAAAGAAAAACCCTCTACTAATTTTGAAGTGAGTATGGGCATATACATGGCCAGTTCAGAGATTTTAGAGGTAATTCCCGAGGATACTTTTTATGGATTTGACCACCTGATGAAAGATTTGATTGAGTTAAAAAAATATCCTTCAGTAAAACGCCATAATGGCTATTGGCTGGATATAGGGCGACCCGATGACTATTCAATTGCTATTGATGAATTTGAAAAAAACAAAAACGTTTTTCTGAAGAATTGAAAATTCTTGTAACAGGTTCGGGCGGTTTTATAGGTCAAATGCTCTGTAAAAAACTCAATGCAGAAGGGTACATGGTTTTGGCTCATAAAAAAGAGGACGGCGATGTTAGAGAACTCAAAAGTTTTGATAAATACGATTCTGAAAGGCCGGAAAAGGTTATTCATTTAGCGGCACTTACTTTTGTACCCGAAAGCTGGGAAAATCCATCAAAGTATTTGGATGTCAATATAAACGGAACCAGAAATGTACTGGAGAAGTGCAGATTATGGGGTTCGGAAATCATTTATCCGAGTACTTATGTTTATGGCATACCTGAATATTTACCAATAAATGAAAGCCATAAGGTTGATCCTGCAAATCCATATGCCTATTCAAAATTTGTTTCTGAAGGTCTATGCGGCTTTTATGCTGAGAAATACAATGTGCCGGCCCTGGTTATCAGACCATTTAATATATACGGTCCCGGGCAGAGCGCCCATTTTCTCATTCCCACAATCATCCGTCAAATAATTGATGAGCAAAGCAAGGAGATAAGCCTTAAAACCCTTAAACCAAGAAGAGACTTAATATATATTGATGATTTTATAGAGCTGATAATTAAAGTTTTAGATTTTTCAAAAAAGAAATCATTCGATTTAATTAATGCCGGCTCCGGAGAATCTTTTTCAGTTGAGGAGATAGTACAAATACTACTGGAAATAAGTGGATACAATAAGGCCGTAATTGAAGAAAAAGAAATAAGAAAATCCGAAGTTTTTGAGATTAAGGCAGACATTAGTAAAGCCAAAAAAGAGTATAATTTCGGACTAAAAACCGGTATTCGTGAAGGTTTGAAGCAGTGTTATGATCATGCAAAAGAAAAAGGTTAAGTCTATACTTTTCCTCATGCCTGAACCGTCTTATGAAGGCGGAATGACCATGATCTCTTTGATGTACCGGGATGCTGGAATATTTAAGCGGAAGGGCATCCATTATTTTAATACAAGCTTCAATCATAAAAATACTATTAGTCGCTTCTTTGAAAGTATTATACTCAAATGGAAGTTCTGGCAAATGCTTATCAAAGCATCAGTTAGGGATGTTTATATTTTAAGCTCCTCGTACACAGGATTTTATGATAAGATTTTATATGTGATAATTGCTAAATTACTATTTAAAAAAACCTATCTGAATTTGGTGGGAGGTGCCTTTTTCAAATTCACGAATTCCGGAACTTTCAATCGTTTGATGGTACCAAAACTTTTAAAATTACCCAATGCAATAGTGGTGGGCTCCGAACTCTGGAAGAACAAATTTAAAGACTTATACGGCTGTGAGAACACAAGGGTAATTTACAATCCCGTAAGAATCCCAGATAGATTTAAAAATTATAATTACAGTAAAAACATTTCGGCTAGAATTGAAATTGTTTTTCTCGGTGCCTTGAACGAGGGCAAGGGCGTCCTGGATTTAATAAAAATTATTCAGGCCTTTTCCGCTGAAGAGTCCCTTATTTTCACAATTATTGGTAAAGGAGAAATGGAGTCGCAAATTTCCGGAGATTTGGAAAAAGAGATTGCACTTGGAAGAGTAAAACTTGAGGGTTTTATAAGTGAAGAAGAAAAGCACGAAATTCTCGAAAGAGCCCATGTTTTTATTTTGCCAAGTTATTTTGAAGTATTGCCCATTTCCATTTTAGAGGCCATGTACACAGGCATGTTGATTTTATCTACGAAAGTCGGAGCCATTCCTGAAATTATCGAAGAAAATAAAAATGGGTTTTTGTACGAGCCGGGACAATACAATTTGATGATTTCCGGAATACAAAGTCTAATTCAAAACCCTGAAATGATTGAAGAAATTGGGAGAAATAACATTTCAAAATCAAAAAATTTCGATGTGGAAACCATATTTGAGGTGCAAATGAATATGATGAAGAACCATTGAAAAAGATTAACACAAAAAAAGACCCGAATATCTCATTTGACAGCATTTAGAATTTTAATTGCCAGAATGGTATTGCTTTTAAATGGCCTTCCTTTGAAAAAAGCGATGAAGGATATTCTTGAATTGAATCAATCATTTAAAAGTCCGGAGGAAAAAAATGTTTGGCTTAATAATAGGAAATGGGATATCTATAATTTTCATACGAAGAATAATCCTTTGTACCGGAAAAAAAATTCATCAGATCAGACTGAGAATTGGGAAGATCTACCGATAATGCGGAAACAGGATTTCCAAAAACCAATAGAAGAAATGTTGTCAGAAGGAATTCAAAAATCTAATGTGCATGTAGGAAATACTTCCGGTTCCTCAGGTCATCCTTTTTTCTATGCTAAGGACAAATATGCCCATGCCAGGACCTATGCCAATATTTACAGGTCTTATGATGAACATGGCTTAAGTCTGGGTATGAAGCAGGCCAGATTCTATGGAATCCCCCTTAGAGGGAAACAACGGAAAATTGAACAGTTAAAAGATTTTTTATTTAATCGACATCGCTTTCCGGTGCACGATTTAAGTCCGGCGCAGCTTGAGATTTTTCTGAAAAAATTCAAACGAAAACCATTTGCCTTTGTCTATGGCTATACCAGTTCAATTCTGGCTTTTGCCAAATATCTGGAAAGCAAAAATGTAATTCTGAAAGATTTGTGCCCAAGCTTGAAAGCCTGTATTGTTACTTCAGAGATGTGTACGGAAGAAGATAAATCTACTATTGAAAAGGCTTTGGGGGTGGAAGTACTCAATGAATACGGCGCTTCTGAAATGGATGTTATCGCTATGACCGATAAGCGAGGTGAGTGGAGAATCTCAAACGAAAATATTTATTTGGAAATTCTGGATGATAATGACAAAGTGCTTGAACCAGGAAATGAAGGCAGAATAGTGATCACAAGTTTATTCAATAAGGCCATGCCTTTTATCAGATATGATATTGGCGACTATGGCAAACTGAAACGTGAAAACCCAGGGATTCTGGAGGAATTGACAGGCAGAACTTCTGATATCATTCACTTGCCAAGTGGGAAAAAAGCAGGCGGGCTTACCTTTTATTATATTTCCCGGAAAATACTGGAATCGGGAAGTGCTATTCGTGAATTTGTTGTAAAACAAAAGGCAATTGACACCTTTGTGTTTGAGGTGGTAGCCGATCGTCAGCTAAATCATGAAGAAACTTTACAAATCAATAAAATGCTGGATGATTATTTGGAAAAGGGCTTAAAACTTGAAATTGAGTATCTTGACAAAATCGAGCGTTCGCCCAATGGAAAAATCAAACACTTTTATTCAGAAATTTAATTGAAGAGCATTTAATAATTGATGCCATCAAAATGGAGCAAGTCTTAGACACATGAAATTTCTTCATGCTTTTTTAAAGCATTTATCAAATAGGGATAATGGGATTCCACTCGTCATTATCAACTTATTACTCTTCGCGGCGATCCTGTTTTTCCCGGTAAAAGCTAAGGTGCTTGGCGATCAGGATTTTCATATAGAGGCCAAATCCATCGCTGCTTATCTTCACGGACTGAACAGCTACAATGAAATATCCATTACCAAGGCTCCGGGACCGGTTTTATTTTATACTCTTCCGTATTTTCTGGCCGGAAAAAACCCTTCGGATGTCCGATTGGTTAATTTTGCCAGAGTCTGGATCTGTGTTTTATCGACAATTTTTTTATTCTGGGCTTATAAATCCCTATTAAGAATTTTTTCGGCTCAAATATCAAATATATTCGCCCTCTTTGTATTTATCATTCCACTGCATGTCTATTATTCAATGGGTATTTTAGCCGAAGGCCCGGCATTTTTATCGGTTTTATTGATTATTATCGGATTCATTAAGTTTCAAAAAAAAGAGGGATTTTGGACATTTGTTTTAGGATTGATCTTTTTGGTGCTCTCCCGCCCAAATTCCATTTTGTGTCTTCCAATTATTTTCTCTCTGGGGCTCTATTATTGGTATTTTAAGAAAAGACCTATGTCGGGAAAATACCTTTTGGCTTCTGTATATGCCGGACTGGTAATAGTTCTTATCACCACATTTGTTAAAATGCTTCCAAATGAAAGGCAAACTTTGAATCAGGAAACCTACCTGGCTTATGTCATTCATATTGGCCGATTTCAATTTCGAACAGAAGAGTTCGATTGGCGATTTTGGGATGGCAACAACCGATCAGACAGCCGTGATTATCAGAATTATATCTCTTCGGTACATGCACTCGAATCGCAAATTGAAAACAGCAATGATTCAAAAAGCGGGGTTTATTATGATTGGATTATTAGAGATTTAAAAGAACATCCTTTTATGGCTGTCAAACAGTTCTTTGTTCGAATTATTTTTGGAAATACCTTGAGAATCAATTCCATATCCACCGATTCATTTTCAATTTTCGGGATTAAGGGCAAAACCGTTTACTATGCCATTACCATTGCCTTGAATATTATTAATTACCTTATACTACTATTGGCTTTGTTTTTTATTATTCAAAAGTCGAGCTGGAAAAAGTACTGGCCGCTCATTTCCATAATTTTAGCCATTTGGATTTTTAATGGCATCGTATACATAGAGCAAAGATATCTTTTCCCGACAAGGCCGATTATTTATTTTTTAGCGAGTTTTGGCTTTCTTCTACTAACAAAAAAAGACAATGAACCCATTGCAGCCTGAGATTTCAGTAATTGTTCCCCTCTTCAATGAAGAAAATGTGATTCCGGAACTTTTCAAACGTCTGGATAGTCTTATTCAAAGTTCTGATCGAAACATTGAAATTGTACTGGTGAATGATGGCAGTAAAGACGCAACGGCAGAACTTATTAAAGCAAAATCTTTGGACGATGCTAATTACGTTTCCGTTCTTCTAAGTCGAAATTTCGGACATCAGATAGCTGTAAGCGCCGGCATGCAATTTTCCAATGCTTCTAAAGCTGTTTTGATTATTGATGGAGACCTTCAGGATCCGCCTGAGCTCCTGGAATCTTTTTACAGCAAAATTGAAGAAGGTTATGAGGTGGTTTATGCCGTGCGTAAAAAGAGGAAAGAAGGGCCGACGAAGAAAATACTCTATTGGCTTTATTACAGAATTCTCAGAAAATTATCCGATATAAGAATTCCGGTCGACAGCGGTGATTTTTGTATGATTTCAAAAAGAGTCAATGACATCATAAAGGAGATGCCCGAAAGAAGCCGTTTTGTTCGCGGTATACGTACCTGGGTGGGATTCAAACAAATTGGCATTGAATACGAACGGGAAAAGCGATTTGCCGGCGAACCCAAATACAATTTCAAAGCACTTTTCAAATTGGCTTACGATGGAATTTTTAATTTCAGTTATGTACCTCTAAAAATGATCACCAGGCTGGGCTTATATACTATTTTGATTTCAGGTATTTATTTTACCTATGTGCTTTATTCAAAATTTGCAGGTCATGCCGTTCCATCTGGATTTACCTCACTTATTGCCGTGATCAGTTTGTTCAGCGGAGTTCAAATGATGTCTTTGGGAATAATTGGAGAGTACCTCGCCCGAATCTATTTTCAGGTAAAAGAAAGGCCCTTGTTTTTAGTCGATGAAGTAGTAAGAAAGGAAAATTAAGATTGGAAAAAGCTTATTATAAACAGTATTACGATTTTGAAAGAAATCATTGGTGGTTTCTCGCCAGGGCAAAGATTTTAGAAGCTTATGTAAGCAATTTTAGCAAATCAAAACTTAAAATTCTGGATGCCGGAACGGGTACCGGCGCCAATTCCATTTGGCTTTCAAATTATGGAGAAGTTGTTTCCATGGAATTTGATAAGGATTGCATAGATTATTCAAGTCAAAAAAATGGATTGGATTATATCAATGGTTCACTGCTTGAATTGCCATTTACGAATGACAGTTTTGACCTCATTTGCGCTTTTGATGTTATCGAACATATTGAAGATCACCATTTGGCTGTATCTGAAATGATCCGCGTATGCAAACCCGGAGGTAAAATTTTGATTACGGTTCCGGCTTTTATGCATTTATGGTCTGAACACGATGAAATAAATCATCATTTTCGAAGATATACCAGGAATGAACTAAGCATTTTGTTTGATCGGGAAGAAGGGGAACTTCAAAACTGCAGTTATTTCAATTTTTATCTCTATCCTTTGGTTTTAATGGCCCGTTTCGCCAATAAACTCTTATCTCCTTTCCAAAAATCAGATGGGCATAAATCCGATTTTGAAAAATTTAAACCGGGACTTTTAAATGATACGCTAAAGCAGATATTTTTATTGGAGCGAAATAGAATTGCATCCAAAAAGAAATACCCTTTTGGAGTATCCTTGATTCTGGAATGGCAAAAAGACAAGCCGGCCCTTTGAGTAACATAAAAAAGATCAGCATTCTCAGCCAGTATTTTCATCCTGAAATGGGAGCACCTCCCAACAGGTTGCTGGAAACTATGCGAGGTTTTAAAAATAGAGGCTATGAAGTTTCTGTGGTAACGGGAATGCCCAATTACCCCAAAGGCATAGTCTTTGAAGATTATCGATCTAAACGATTTATTCAAGAAGAACTGGAAGGGTGCACAGTTTTCAGATATAATTTTTACACATCAAATTCTAAAAGAGCAATTCCGAGGATTTGGTCGATGATTACTTTTTCTTTAAATACTCTCCGCTCTTATAACAAACTGCGAAAAATTAAACCCGATGTCGTATTCGTTGAAAGTCCGCCTTTACTTTTAGGTTTTACAGGTTGGATTCTATCGCGAAGGTTAAAGGCCAAATTTCTATTCAATATTTCTGACATCTGGCCACTCAGCGCCAAAGAAATGGGGGCAATCAATGATGGGTATTTATACAAATTTTTGGAAGGCATCGAAAGCTTTCTTTATCAGCGATCCGATTTGATTTCGGGCCAGTCACAAGAAATTATTGATCATATTCGATCAAAAACCAAAACAAAAGCAATTTTGTTTCGAAATGGAGTGGATATAAATAGATTTAAAAATCACAGCGTAATTGTGCATAGCGGTGAAAAACAAAAAATTGTTTATGCCGGATTGCTGGGCTTTGCACAAGGAATAGTGGATATCTGCAAAAAAGTTGACTTTAATGCGCTAAACTGTGAATTTCATATTTACGGTGATGGCGGGGAAAGACAGGAATTGCTGGAACTTATTGAAGCAAAGCCGGATAGCGCAATTCATTATCACGGTACGGTTAGCAGGGATGAAATACCTCAAATTATTTCGCAGTACGATACCTATTTGGTGCCATTGGCAAGAGCCATTTACGGGGCCGTGCCATCAAAGATTTACGAAGCCATGGCCTCTGGAAAAGCAATATTGTTTTTTGGTGAAGGAGAGGGTGCCGCCATTGTTGAAAAATACAAATTGGGCTATTGCGCTAAAACGGGTGATTTTGAAACGCTGAAGAAAAACATTGCCTTGCTCAATAATTCCGAACAGCGAAAAATATTCGAAAACAACGCACTGCAGACTGCGAAGTTGGAATTTGACAGAAATGTGATCATCGATAATTTTATCTCCAAGATGGAAAATGAATTTAAGTTCGAGTAATTATTCTGATCTGGCCAGACTATCAGAATGTCATCAATCGGCATTCCCAAAATCGCTTTCATCGCGAATGGGCAAAAACTATTTATGCAAAATGCTCGAGTGGTACATTGTTTCGCCCAAGGCATTTATTTTTCATTTGGTGGTAGATAATGAAGTAGTTGGCTATTGTGGAGGCCTTGTTGTTGATGGTGAGCTCGCAACGGGTTCAGCTTCTGCCATGACTCAATACAGTTTTAATTCGGCAGTTAAATCAATTCTTATGAGACCATGGCTCTTATTTCATGGTGAATTGCTGAAAAAGTACAGCTTTGTATTGAGAAATTTGCTTTACCGTTTTAAGAAACCGGAAATAAGCGAAGCGGAAAAATCAGAAAAAAAGCTGGACCCTTATACAGGCCTTGTGGTCATCGGTGTAAATCAAAAATTTCACGGCATAGGTTATGGTTCATTTCTATTGCAGGAATTTGAAAAAAGGACTAAAAATATTGGCCTTAATAAGATGTTGCTAACTGTAAAATCAGATAATGATAAAGCCATTAAATCTTATTTAAGAAATGGATGGGAAAAGGCTAAATTGGACTCGGGTTCATTGCAAATGGTCAAATATATTTAAATGAAAATTTCTTTTTCCCCACCTTATATAGATTCAGATGTCATTGAGAGTGTACTGGAGAGTTTAAACTCGGGCTGGATCACCACAGGGCCAAAAGTAAAGGCCCTGGAAGAACTAATGGCGGAATATGTGGGCACAAAATACGCCCTTTGTGTTAACTCCTGGACTTCGGGAGCGCTATTGGCCTGTAACTGGTTTGATCTCAAAAAAGGCGATGAAGTGATCATTCCGGCTTACACTTATGCAGCTACGGCCCTGGCCGTGCTACATGCCGGAGCCAAACCCGTAATGATCGACGTGGGTGAGGATTTTATGATGAATCCCGATCTGCTTTATTCTAAGATACATGCAAAAACAAAAATTATAATGCCGGTGGATTTCGGCGGAGGGCTGGCTGATTATTATTCAATCAACAAGGTAGCGGAAAGCACTGCAGATCAGTTTGTCCCGGACGGTGAAAGACAGGAAAAATTAAACAGAATTATGGTGCTTGCGGATGCCGCTCATTCTATTGGCGCCAAACAGGGTGATATGTTTTCAGGCAAACTTTGCGACCTTTCCGTATTTTCATTTCACGCTGTAAAAAATGTAACCACAGCAGAGGGAGGAGCAATTACCTTAAATCTTCCCAAAAATTTCGATGAAGCCGAAGAATATAAGTGGCTTAAGCTGATGTCGCTAAACGGTCAGACCAAAGATGCTTTTACAAAGGTACAAGCCGGAGGTTGGAAATACGACATCGTGATGAAAGGCCTTAAAATCAATATGCCGGATATCGCCGCTGCCATTGGCCTGGTTCAATTGAGGAAATACGAGTCACTTCACAAGGAACGCAAAAGGGTTTTTGATGCCTATATTGAACAATTGAAGATATACGACTGGGCGATTTTGCCTGAAATTAAAAAAGACACACGGCCTTCATATCACTTGTTTCCGCTTCGGATAAGAAATATCACTGAAGAGAAACGCGACAAAATCATAAGTATATTGGCCGAGAAGGGCATTTCTGTAAATGTACATTTCAACCCGCTTCCCAACCTGACCTATTTTAAAAAACTGGGTTATGATATTTCCAATTATCCTGTGGCTCAAAAACTCTATCGAAGTGAAATATCACTGCCCATTTACCCACAACTAAAAAATGTTGAAGTGGAATATTTAGTTAGTGAACTGCTAAACGCATATCAAAAAGTTATTTGAAGCGATTTTTAGACCTCATTGTTTCTTTTCTTGGCTTATTAATTCTCTCGCCTATTCTCCTAATCATTGCGATTTTAATTGTTATCGATTCAGGTTTTCCGGTTTTTTTTAAACAGCAAAGAGTAGGTAAGGGAAATAGTGATTTTGGTATGTTAAAATTCAGGAGCATGCATAAGGATGCCGACAAAAAAGGCTTGCTCATCACGGTGGGCGGTCGCGACTCCCGAATTACCAGAGTAGGCTATTATTTGAGAAAATATAAACTCGATGAATTCCCGCAACTTTTTAATGTATTAAAAGGCGAAATGAGTCTTGTTGGCCCCAGGCCTGAGGTAAGAAAATACGTTGAGCATTATTCCGAGGAACAAATGAAAGTATTTAGCATTAAACCGGGCATTACGGATTATGCTTCCATTCAGTTTAGAAATGAAAATGAACTGTTGGCAGGCCAGGACAATCCTGAGGAATTCTATATTAAGGAAATTATGCCGGTCAAACTGAGTTTTAATCTGGAGTATTTAAGGAAGAGAACTTTTTGGGGAGATATAGCTATTCTGTTTCAAACCGTTTTGAGCATTTTCAGATAAGGGGGGGTAATAAGTTTTTGCGGTGAAGATTATAATTTTCATTAATTAATTTTGAAATAATTTAATCTTATTATAATTTACCTAGCACAACAACAAGATGTTTATAATGAAACTCAGGCTAAAAAATATTTTAGAGGCCGTAATTATTACGGTATTTTTTAATAACCAATTATTTTCACAAACTGATCCAGGCTTAAAAGTTTACCAATTTGAAGAAAGAAATCTTGAAGGAAATTGTGTTAAACTTTATAATAATGCGGAACTCATAATTGGAGGGAGAATTGATGATAATGTGCTGATAATGAGAACTGACCTCGATGGTAATATTTTATGGAAACACGAATATGATATTACAAATTTTGAGGATCGGGTTACCGACTTAGTTATTGAGGGATCGACTTTATTTGTAATTGGTCAAAATCAAACACTTCCTGGATTTAATAATGATAGGATTGGATTTGTACTGTGCATTGATCTTGCCAACAATAACAATTTAAACTGGGTATATGAAACAGATCGAAACGACCCAGATATTAGATTCCGTGGTGCGGCATTCGATGCAGTTCAAAATGTCCTTCGAGTAGTTGGAAGTCATATTGGTGTATTCAATTCAAATGCTTTAATGATTGAGCTGGATCCACTAAATGGCACTCAAGTGTATGAACGTATTTTTGATAATGCTCAATATCAAAACGGTTCTGATGATTTTATAAGTATTCTATATAAACAGGGCCTAAATTCGTCATTTACGTTTGGAAGATCTATGATTGCCGGAGGTAGTGGTGCAAGTAGAGCTACTTCCCTCGTACACAATCATACTCAAAATATTTTCACTGATGGTACCACTTATTTTGAAAATTGGTTAGATGGTCATAGGATGTATGGAAGTGATTTAGATTATGGAGTTGATTCTGCCACCTCCGGAGATGTATTGTCTGCCGTAGCAATTGGGGATGATAACAATGATAACGTTTATGAAAGTTATGTGGCTGTTATTGCCGACGGAAGTATTCAAGGTCATATACCAGGAGCGATAATGGGAACTTCTTATATGTATGACATAAGTCATAGTCAAGGATCTGATTTAAGATTTCAAGAAATTATTCATGATACACCTTTCCCAAATAATATTTCTTATTACATATTAGCAACAGTGCGTAATCTTAATGGCGATGTAGATCTTGCACTAATAGCCTTAGATGATCAACTAAGCAATTCAAATTTATGGGCTTACAGATATAATGTTGGACTTGATGAAAATTTTTCTATGAATTATAATTCTCAATTAGCCTATGACGCTAGTTCCAATATTGTCTACTTTACGGGTAAGACCAATGCATACGATGATGATAATTTAAGAACAGATTTGCTTCTATACAAAATTGATGGAGCAAATGGCAAGGCAGGTTACTTGTGTGGTGAAAAAATTGACTTATTAGAAACTATTCATACTATTTTTAATCCTATAAATTTCAATGATAATGAACCAACTATTGGATTAGATGTTAGCTTTTTTGACCAAAATGTACAAGATCCTCAAATTTTAGATAAATGTCAATGCTATAGTTACGGTGACTTCTCTCCATTTAAACGAGCTTATACTGTAGAGACACAGGAAGAAGGAATTGATGAAGAAGTAGAAAAACCTATTGATTTGGCTTCAATGAATGTTTATCCTAACCCAAGTAATAATAATATAACGATTTCCTTGTCAAATAAAGAGGCAAAAATTAGTGAATTAAGACTGATGGACTTTTTCGGAACTAGCTTTATAACAGATCAAAATTTAGCTGGCGACCATATGATTGATATTAGTAGATTAAGGAATGGTGTCTATTTCTTGAATGTAATAGATGACAATGGAAATAGATACTTGAAGCAAATAATTAAAAATTAATTCGATATGAAACTGCTATATTCTTTAATAATAGTATTCCTTTTTCAGTCATTAACATTTGCACAACAAAATGGACCGTTTATTAAGGTTGTAAGAGATCAAGCGGGCAATGATATGTCTGGGCACAGTCTTGTTTTCGATGATAATGGTGATCTGATTATTGGAGGATCTGTAGGCGACGATATTTTTCTTTTAAAAATGGACCCCGATGGTTCTATCATTTGGCAAGATCAATTTAATCTCACAGGGGACGTCGATGATCTTAAAGATTTAATATTTTACAATGGATCCATATATGGATGTGGATACAATAAAGTCGATAATAATAGAGCGGCTTTCGTATTTGAATATATTCCTGGAAACGGGGTTAATTGGTTGTTCAGCCCGAGTCAAGGAAATGTCGAATATTATTTTCGGGACATAGAAATAGATTTACAAAGCCCGACCCCCGGATTAATGGTATATGGTTATTGTCAAGGTTCTTCTTTAACCGATGCTCTGATTTTAAAATTGGACCTCAACGGAAATTTGATACCTAATACCGTATATAGATACGCAGCAACAATTAATGGAAATGTCACCTCAGACGACTGGACTAGTGCTGTTTATGATAATGGTAATTCGTATATAGCCGGTGCTACCATTAGGGGTGTTGACGAATGTTTCAGACGAATAACTTTATCCAAGTTTGATCATACTACAAATTCACTAACAGCCAATAAATTCTATTTCGAAAACACTTCGAACAGCAATAGAATGTACGGAAGAGACATAATTAAAAAGAATAATGGATATGCAATTATAGGCATAGGAACGGCCGGATGGGGTTGTGCAGGAAACAGTAGTGACAGATATGTTGGTTATTTAACGGAAATTGATGCCTCAGGAACAACTGGAATTCAAAAAAGATTTGTTGGGGATGCCGCAGTGGGTAGTGATCTCCGGTTCTTCGAAGTAGTAGCTTCAGGCACTGACAACCTCATTATTTTAGCAAGTTTTAATAGCATTAGTTCCGGCTTAGACCACATTTTATTAAGTGTAAAGAAAAATGCTTCAGGGGACAATTATATTATAAATTGGGCTAGAAGATATGACGCTGGTGCCGATGAAACATTCAATCAAAATACCAATGGTCAATTGGTAGTTGATGATATTAATGAGCTGGCATATTTTGTGGGACAAAGCAATGCTTATAGCAGTCAAAATTCAAGAAATGATCTTATCATCTACAAAGCTTCTATAAAGGATGAAGATGAGGGAATAATAAATGGTCTTTGTAGTCAGGAATTTATTATCAATTCCTATTTTGTAGATCATTTAGAATCATGGACTTTAAATTCAATGACTCCATTTAATTGGAAATTTAAAAATTTTACCACCCCTGCCCAATTGAATATCTTACATCAGGATGTTTGTTTTTGTGAAGGTTTTTAAACTGACATTCATTCGTACTACCCTTTTTCAGCACAAACTACGTTATATATGAAATATCTAATTTCTATTTTATTTATCATATCATGTAATTTTTCAATTGCTCAGAATGATTACTTTGTCAAAATTGTCAGCTCTACGGGAGCTAAAGACATGTCTGGTCATTGTATAAAAATGCATCCACAAAGTGGAAACCTGTTCATTCTTGGAAGTGTAGACGACAATGTATTGATTCTCGAAATGCAAACAAATGGGAATGTTGTCAGGAAATTAGATTTGCCGATTACGAGCTTTTCTGATATTGTGACTGACTTTGAAATAACAAATTCGGAAATAATTGCCGTTGGATATAATAGTAAGACAAATAAGGAAAGCTTTATTTTCAATTTTAATTTATCAACAAATACCTTCAATTGGAAAAAAGTATTAGGCGAAGCAAATAATTACATTCATTTCAGCGAGATTGAGTTAAAAGATACCGACAACTCGAAGTATTTGGTTTATGGTTATATAAAACAAGAACCGGGGGGAATTAACCGACAAGCCAACTCAAATTTGCAAAGAGCAGATGCCATTTATTTTGAAGTCGATTTGTCGACAGGAACAATCACGTCAAATAATATTTATGCTTTTGATAAAAACTTAAGTACCGAGACATGGGTTAGTGCAATTAATGAAAATGATAAGTCAGTAATGATTGGATCGATAATTACTGACGGGTTTTCTGCTGAAGCTAGCAGACGTGTTACAGTTGGAAGTGCTGACCATACATTAAATCCAAATGATCCTTTACCTAGTCCTTTTACTTTCAATAAGAAATATTACGAATATGATGGGGTTTATAGAAGAATGTATGGTCGTGATATATGTAGAGTAAGTTCTTCTCAATATGCTGTGATTGGAATTGGCACTAATGAAAGTCTGAATGCAGCATCGGATACGGTTTATAATGGTTATTTGTGTTCAATTGACCCCTCCAATGGAAACGTAATTCAAAAAGGAAATTTTGACCAAATGTTTTTTGAATTATTAAGTTCATATGGTGATAATCTACAGCCTTTTGAAATCGGACAATCAGGTACTAATTATATCATACTATGCACTATGGATGGGGTTGGCACTAATAAGGATTTTGTATTAATAAGTATTGATGAATTTTCTTATAATGTCAATTGGGCTGTAAGATATGATGCAGGTGGATTTGAAAAATTTATTTCAAACTTTAACTCACAATTAGTGATAGACGATGTCAATAATTCAATTTATTTTGTAGGAGAAACAGATGGGCTTAGCACAACCGGAAGAAAGGATTTAATTGTTCACAAAGTTCCTACTTTGAATGGTGAAATTAATGATGATTGTTTTTCAATAGTTGAATTAAATAGATCTAACATTGATATTTCTCTTGATTGGAATTATTCAGCCAAAGATGATATTCAGTATCCAGTGAATAACTACAACGAATTAATACCTAGAATTGAGACTATTGAATATAAAACATGTTTCTGCGAAGGATTCTGAAAAAGATATTTCCCTTTTAAATCCTATTAATTCATCATTTAAAATATGCATTTTAACCAGTTGATTATAGTTCAAGACAAACCAAAAGCTAGGTCCGCTCTTTATTGTTTGCATGCAGGGAATAATTATATTTGATATATGTCAGAAAATGGAAATCCTGTTGTCATTATAACTGGTGCTTCTTCGGGAATAGGGAAGGGTTGTGCGGAGGTATTTGGTAAAAACGGATACTCTGTATTTATCACGGGTAGAAATCCTGAAAAACTGGAGGAAGCGATTGCTGATTTGATCGCTAAAGATATTTCAGCAAATGGACTTGCTTGTGACGTCAGCCAATTTGAAGATAATGAAAAGATGTTTGAGGCCTGCATGAAGGTTTTTGGAAGAATAGATGGCCTAATTAATAATGCCGGAATAAGCATGAGAGCATTGTTTTCCAAAACCGAAGTGGAAGTCATTGAAAGACTTATGCAGATCAACTTTTTTGGAACGGTTTACGCGACCAAAGTCTGTATCGATGAAATAATAAAAAACGATGGATTTGTCGTCGGGGTATCTTCTATTGCGGGTTATAGAGGCTTGCCCGGCAGAACCGGCTATTCGGCTTCCAAATTTGCCATGCAGGGATTTTTGGAGTCGCTGAGAACCGAGTTGTACAAAAGCAAAGTTCATGTTTTAATTGCCTGTCCGGGCTATACTGAGTCGAACATAAGAAATACGGCCTTAAACTCAGAAGGCAAACAGCAAGGTGAAACACCCTTTGATGAATCCAAATTGATGTCGGCCGAAACCGTGGCAAAACATATTTTAAAAGCCATTATAAAGAAAAAGAAATACCTTACCCTGACCGCGCAGGGCAAATTAACCGTTTTTATGAACAAGTGGTTTCCAGGATTTATGGATAAGCTTGTTTACAATGCCATAGCCAAGGAAAAAGATTCCCCTTTCAAGTGATCAGAATTTTCTTACCAGATTTGATTTCACATAGCCTTGCTTTTCATCATAGGCAATAACCTTCCATACCCCCATTTCATCGAGTATTCTTACACGCCTTCCCTTTTCAGCTGTTTCCAGCACTTCGCTTCCTGAACTCGGCAGCGAATAAATCAAAGCATTTTCAGTAAGTATTCCATTTTGCCGGAAATCCGGAAGAAGGTTAATTAATAAACCACAAATTACCAACAAAGCCACCATTACCAAGGATGTAATGGAAGGTTTTTTATTATTGAAGTATTTGATGAGGGAAATCGAAGCAAAGAGCATGGCCAAAGCCAATACAATCCACATGATTTCGGATTTGTAGCGATTAAAGAGCGACTCAAAAAATCGCAGGTCATCGTATTTATAGCCTTTTAAT
The DNA here is from genome assembly GCA_014323545.1 of Hyphobacterium sp. CCMP332. NCBI lineage: Bacteria > Pseudomonadati > Pseudomonadota > Alphaproteobacteria > Maricaulales > Maricaulaceae > Hyphobacterium > Hyphobacterium sp. CCMP332. Next base: position 202,230 of record CP058647.1, on the reverse strand, counting down.
TTATGCGCCTCTGCCAGATCGGAGATCTTGTCGATGGTTTTTTCATCGTAGCTCAGCTCATAATATTGGTTGAGATAATAAATGGCATTGGTATAATCATTTAGCCCTTCTTTGATGAATGCCATTTTTAACAGCATTTGTTCGGACTGATAGCCCGCATCATTGTAAAGTGAATCGTAAATATTAAAAGCTTGTGTATATTTTTTTTGAACAAAAAGCGAGTCTGCATGTTCAATAGACGATGCCTCTGAGGGCATTACAGCGAATAAAAAATAGAAGTTTAAAAGCGATAAAGAATAAAAAATATAATGTCTTTGCATTTTAATTCTGACTGTCTAAATTTGCACCCTGATTTTGCAGGAGGCAAAGATAATAAACCTCCTTTTTTTATTGATATGATTCGGTAGCTCAGTTGGTAGAGCAACGCCCTTTTAAGGCGTGGGTCCTGGGTTCGAGCCCCAGCCGGATCACGCGAAGCGCCCTGAATTGAACCGTAGGTTCTACTTCAGGGCTTTTTTAACCTCAGCACTATATTTTGTTGAGGCTTTTTTATTCCAATTATATAATATCTATTGTAGGCTGGGGCGAGATCGCCTTTATTTCATTACGGCGATTAAAAAGCAAGGTCCCGTTCGAGGAACAAGCATCTGGGATTTTATCCCGATCGAGTATAGCGAGTATCGGGGAGCCCCAGCCTGCTATAAAGGCGAAGTCCTTTAAGGCCGGATCACGCGAAGCGCCCTGAATTGAACTGTAAGCTCTACTTCAGGGCTTTTTTTAACCTCAGCACTATATTTTGTTGAGGTTTTTTTATTCCAATTATATAATATCTATTGTAGGCTGGAGCGAGATCGCCTTTATTAGATTTAAATTTCCAATCAAAAGAATAATAATCCACCCAATTTATTTTTCTTTGAATCAATGATTGCATTCTTACAAAAGTTTCTCTTATTTCTCTTTGTTCTTTTGCTTTTGTCTATTGCTGTAAGGAATACCATTCCCTATGCTTTGGAAAATGAAGAATTCAATAAAAAACTTCAGACTTACAAGGCACTGAAAAAGACAAAAGACATCAATACCCTTTTTTTTGGATCTAGCCGTATTTATCATCATATATCTCCGGAAGTTTATGATCGGTTAATGGCCGATTATAAAAGCGCATCTTACAATTTTTCACTGCCGGGAACTTTTAATCCGGAGTCTTATTTCCTTCTTGAAAAATTCCTTGAAAAGGATGTGAAGGATTCAGAACTGGATCTTATAATTATCGAACTGCAGTCTTTTAATAATCTTTATTCAAGAAATATATTTTCCCATAAGGCCAGCTATTGGAACAATTTCCCATATTATTATTATGCCTTAAATTTTATCATTAATTCAAATTTGCCTTTGCCTGAAAAGACCAAACTGCTAATAAAATACAGTATTAGTTTTATTTACCGTTTGTCTTCTTATCCCAAATTGTTTCAAAAACAAAAAACAACCAAGCTGGGCGATTCGAGGACAACTACCGGTTTTGTGAGTATTGATGATCAGATAAAAAAAAGACATCCAAATGATTTCCATAACAAAATCAGGGAAAAACGCCTTTCCGACAGTCTGGAAATTGAAAGGCGCTATCGCGCTTCGGGGAAAGTAAATGCATTGTTAAAGAATACCCGCTGCAATGAAGTATTGCAAAAAAAACTACAAACGCTGATTGAAAAAGCAGAGAAGAAAAACTGCCATTTGCTGTTTTTAATTCCACCCCGTCTTACATTAAAGGATTATCAGCAGACCCTGCCATTTATAAATTGTCTGCCGGAAAAAAACATTTTACAAATGGCTGACCGCGAATCATATCCTTATTTCTATCAAGCCAAATACATCATTGACCGCGGCCATCTCAATGGTGCAGGGGCTATAATTTTTACAGAGAAATTAACGGAACTTATCATTTCCAGTAAGATTAGCACTGTTTACAATTAAGAATTCTTGATTTTTTAATGGGAGTGATTGCTGTTATATAATTTTTATTAGTGATAATAATTAGAATTGCCCTGCTTGCTTAGTTTTTAGATTCTTGGCTTTTACACTTTCAAATTACCCTTACACTAAATAGTCATTTTCCGAATAGCCCTCTTTTATAGCTTAGCGATATTCATCAATAATTACATTGCTTATGAAAGCGCTATTATCTTTTGGCCTGATCGTTTTATTCGTCGCAACCCTTTCGGCACAAACCTGGCACTCGAAATTTGATTTTAACATTCAAAGTGAAGATGGAGGTGCCATGGCAACGGTTGGAAATGTGGGCATAGGTTTTTATTCCACCGAGTTGGATGTTCCTGCTACCAATATCAATCAACAGGCTCAAACCCCTTACTTGCCTCAAAAACAATTGCACATAATTGGATATGAAGATGAGGAAAACCCCGAATTTATCGCTCCAATACCGACTATTCGTTTGGATCACAGAACCATCGATGATAATGGTGCCGGCAATACGGGTGGGGGAGAACAAAGAAGCGGTGGCCCCGCAGGGATTTCTTACATGGAATATACGGCTCAGCAGCATGTTTGGGATTTGGAAAACGACGAAGGCATCCTTGGTTTTATCAAAGACGGCACGCATAAGGTAAAATACTCCGGCAATGAAGCCAATTTTGGAATGCCAGTTTCCGGAGCGGAATACGACCTCAACGTTTATGGAACGGTGAGGATTGGCTTGAATGCAAGTACGGCTCCGAATGACCTGATCGTTAATGGCCCTTCTACACTAAAGGGAATTCTCAAATCACAAAACGAAGCCTTTTTTGAAAATCAGGTGCTGATTGGCGACCCGGCGACTATATACAACGCTCAATCAGACCCAAATAATAAATTAATTGTACAAGGCACCGGCGTATTTCAGGAAGTGGTGGTGGATCATGTGAGTGAATGGAACGATCAGGTTTTTAATACAGATTATGATTTACTGGGGCTGTCCGAACTTGAAACCTTCATTTCCGACCATGGCCACCTCCCTGAAATTCCGAATGAAGAGGATGTAATTAAAAATGGATACGATATGGTTAAAATGGATGCCTTGCTGCTTAAAAAAATAGAGGAGTTGACACTTCATGTTATCGCACTTAACAAAGAAAATGAAATGTTAAAAACCAAATTAAAATAAGTGTGTCATGAAGGTTTTAGGTTCTATTCTGTTAAGTCTAATTGCATTTTCAGTATCATTTGGGCAAGGGTTGAATATCAGCTCCTGGACTTATAATTTCAGTTCGAATTATGATTTTTTTATTGATGACAATGATCATATCGTGCTCTCTAACAGTTCCGGGATTTACATTTACGATGATTCCGTTTTAATTCAGCAGGTATCCAATACGAATCGGCCGGCATCCAAAGGACGCTTTGGAAACATACTCTTTTCAGCAGACAACCACGGAATTACTTCGTGGACTTCCAATGGATCTTATACTTTCCCTGGTGACTCATCTTATTTCATTCCATTTCCGGTAACTATGATTCAATTGTCTGATGGAAGAATATTAACAGAAAACGGACTTGGAGATTCCTACGCTATTTTGGATTCAAATGGCATTACAGTATTGCCTTTGTCAAACACCCAGAGCTGTTACAGCGCCCCGATGTTGGAAATTAATCCTGATTTGTATTTGTTTGGGTACAACGGGTTCGTCTCAGTAGATTCTTTAGGCTATTATAATAAATCTACAAATACTGTCACAAGCATTGCCAGCTCTGATATTGTAGGTGCAAATTTTATCCTGGGTTATGACAACAGCATTGGGAATAAAATTTTCATGCATTATGTCGATGGTATTGTAGAAGTAGAGAATAATACGGTCCTGAACATAGAATATTTCTCGAGTCATGGTGTATCCATAAGTCACTTTCACTCCACATCAGGATTTACCTCACTTCCCAATAATAAATATGTGGTTATGGATACAAATTATTTGATGGTATACGATGGTTCAAGTCTTGTCATTTTTGATTCTACAATGGGCTGGAATGTTGGAAGCGGCTTATATGTAAAGGCAGATGCCAATTCTTCAGGTACCGTTTATTTTTCTATAAGGAACAGAATGTACAAAATCACGGCTCCAATCTTAACGTCAATTGACTCTGAAACTAAAAGACAAAAATTCAATGTTTACCCTAACCCTAATAATGGATCATGTGAAATTCACTCTTCTTTAACATCCGGTTCCTTTGAAATATCATTAATAAACTTACAAGGCAAAACAATATTTAAAAGAGTAGTCGCGAATCTTAATGGCAGCTTTCAATTTCCAAATGACCTTCGCGATGGAATTTATATTTTGAAGGCAGAGGAAGAATGTGGTGTGCATTTTTTTAATACAAAATTAATCTTAAAACGTGATTGATTTTTCCACATTCATTTTCAAAAAATCAATTTTTATTGGCTTGTTATTAGCAATTGTATTTTGTCGATCCAATGGACAGAATATTTCTGATCGACTTGAATTGGATAATGTCATTGCGAAATTCGATTCAAAAGCTTATCTCTTTTCTACTAATCTCAACAGTCTGGAGACCGGATTTGAATTCCCAAAAGGATCTGGTAATTCAACCATATTTGCGTCATCCTATTGGTTGACGGGGATTGATTCTTCAACGAATGCTTTACACAGTTCCTTTAAAACCTATCCAAATAGTTTTGACTGCTTTTTTGCAGGTCCTGCAAGAAACCCACCTTATAATGATCAAAGCAGGAATGGCATTTTTAAAATTTCAAAAAGTACGGTAATTGATTTCAATCAAAATTTTGGAATGCCCGGTTATGTCATTCCCTCCTCAATTATAAACTGGCCGGGAAATGGGAATGTCAATTCAGGGATGTCAAAAAAATTAGCACCATTTTTCGACTTAAATAATAATGGAAATTACGAATCTATTCAAAATGGCGATTTCCCATTAGCACTTGGAACAGAAAATTTATATTTCCTCAATAATGATATTTCGGGTAATAGAACAGGTCTTAATCCATCTGTGCCCGGACTTAATATAGAAATCAGGACCTATGCCTATGTACTGGAGGATGAGTATGATGCTTTTAAAGACTGTGTTTTTCTCAATGTAGTTTTAAAAAATAGAAGTCAAATTAAGTACAAGGATGTTTACTTCGGTCTCTGGTTTGACTTTGATATAGGAGGAGGAAGCGATGATTATATTGGCTGCGACAGTGCACTAAATGTGTTTTATGCTTACAATGCTGATAATTCAGATAACGACTATGGCAATTTCATTCCCGCTCAGGGTTTGATGCTCTTAATTAATAATTTCAATTCTTTTATAGGGTATAATAACAGTATCAATTCCATAAATGGCAATCCTCAAAATCCCATAGAAGCCAACAATTATCTGCATGGGCTATGGAAAAATGGAAATAAAATAAGCCAGACTGGAAATGGAACAGATACAATTAATACGACTTATACCAAATTTCTTTTTAATAATGGTGTAAATCAGGAAAGCGGACCGGGATATGATAAAAGAGCTTTAGGCAGTATTGGACCCTTCAGTCTTTCGCCAAATGAATCCGAGTGTTTTGACCTGGTTGTTTTTCCGGCACTAGATACCATTTCGCCAATTGCTTATTCCAGCGTAACCCAATTACTTAACAAAGCGGATACGATTAAGAAATTGTTCGATGTGGTAGGACAAGGTTGTACCTCCCCTCTAATTTCCGGCATTGAAAATTGGAATGAAAATCACGAAATGAATCACGTCTCTATTTATCCAAACCCCAGCAGTGATTGGGTAAATATTTTATCTGAAGACACATTTACCTATTGGAGTTTAAAATTATTTGCGGCAATGGAAGGGAAGGAAATATATCATGCAACCGGAACTGGTACAATAAGCCTGGCTATTAATCTAAATTCCTACCGGAAGGGTTTATATATACTTCAAATACATACCAATCTATTTTCTAATAACTTCAAAATTCTGATTTATGAATAAGCTATTAACAATCAGTGCGAGCCTTCTTTTTGTTGTCTTGCAGTCTAATTATTCATTTGGTCAAATCAAGGGTGGTAATATGCCTGGAATGGCTACACCCAATAAAGCAGAACCTTCTAAACTGGAAGTGGGAAATTATGTGGGTGATGTCAATATTTTTTCAGGTAATTATCAAAACACTATTCAATTGGGATCTGTCAGCACTCCAGGAGGGTTATCCTATACCACTAATTTGACCTATAATAGCAAAAATCAGGTTTCAAATAATCCCGAACACGTAGGAGGTATTCCATACGGAAATGGATGGACAGTCAGTGTACCCAGTATTACAGTAAAAACTGTTAGTAAGAGAATTTCAAAGAAGAATTTAAACAAGGCTAATAATTTACAATTCAAAAAAGAAAATTTTACCAATAAAGAACTTTATGAAGATGGTGAACCCTATTATTATTTTCCATTTCTGAGTATTCCGGGTGAAGTTTCAGGCCGCCTGATATTGAAAGAGAAAATAGGTGAAAGGGCTGTCTTTGTGTTGGACCAATTTGAAAAATATGTTCAAGCCGAATTTTTTAATGGGGTTTGGGATGTTATACTGGATGATGGCAGGGTTTTTACATTTGATTATGTTAAGAATAATTCAAGAAATGCCCCCAACAACAGACTGGATAGATTTAAATATGAATTAGTAGAACAGGATATTTTTGCCCTGGATTCTATCGATGAGATAGATACTGTCTGTATAAAATTTGATCCCAATGATCCAAATACTTGTCTGGAAGAAAACATCATTACCAAGTATGCCATGTCTAAAAAATTTCAAAATCAATTAACGGATCTAGAAAACAATATTAGCCATGACCTGGCAAAAACCATTAGGCCTGTTCTGGAGAGAACGGCATGGTATCCTTCTCAAATCTATGACCCGGGTAAAAGTGACCAAATGATTTTCTTTCAATATGAAACCTACGGTCAAATAAATTTTCATCAGGAATACCTACAGAATAATTTCCAGTTCTTTTTCCTTGAATATGTAATTGAAGATGTTTTTGGTCTTTTTCAGGGAAACACACACGATAGTGGTCTTTTTTCTTCATGGGATGCATCATACAACGTTCCCGAAATAAATGTACCTGATTTGTCCGGATTGTTGCCATACATGAAAGCCTATGACAAATTTACTGAAATGGGTTTTCTCGGAAATGAATCTCATAACTGTGGAACAGTATTTCGAGAAATTTTTTTAAAATCAATAATTGCCGCCGATATGTCAAACGGATATATACCGGTTGAAAAACTAGATTTAAACTATGAAAGTTTTGATGTGCAAAATTACGCTAATAACAATGCCCAATTTTCACTTCAGGAAGCCAATATGTTATTGTGGAAAAACGATCCCTATGTAGTCAGGTTTGACTCACTTTATTCTATGAAAGCGGTGTATCAAAAAGGACATATTGGTGATACAAATTATTTGCCATTCAATGCAAGTAGCGATATCATTTTTTCTAATTCCAATACGAATTATTGGACCAGGTACAGAAATTTGAGATCCGATGAATTCTTAAGAAAATGCCACCCTCAGGTAAGAAATAATACGCATTTTGACAATGCCAATGTTTTTGATAGCTGGAATGATCCAAACAATGGTATTTCGCTGATCAATGATCGCAACCCTTATGCACTAAATACAAATAACAGTCAATATTATTTTGGCAGACAAAAAATAAAACCTACTCATACATCCTTAGCCTTTGATCATAGTTTCCTGGAATCGGAACGAATACAGGGCCCTGATTTTGTGCCAGGTGATAATTATGAAATTAGAACAACTATTCAATCCAACGGGGTACAATTGGCCAATTTTGATATTGAATTAGTTACCGGCGACTTAAGTGCCTCAGATGTAGATGACTACATAGGAACTGCCGACGCGGAAGCAACGGTAAACGGAATTAATATATTTAGCAATTCAGGAAGTCCTACCAAAGATTATCTCGATCCGGAGAAGGTTTCTGCAATTCCCAAGTCCACTTCTTTTTTCAACACATTTAATAACTTGATTAAATGGAGTAGTGGATGGAGTTACAATAGCTCTAACAAAGTATATACGTCGAATAATTTTACCTTTCCAAGCTTGCCCAATAGCTTTAATGGTTTCCATGTTAGAATTGGGCCCGCAACTTCAGATCAGTTTTACAATTTTGGTTTAAAACAAATAGACCGATGGGACCTGGATGACTCTAACTCACCTTCTCAATTAATAAGCAATTTTAGTAATTACGAAACTTACTATTCACATTATAGAAATCAGATTTCACAAAGCCCAAATAATCCTCAATTTGCCTGGGGCAATCATTCGATTCACACTTATTCGCAATACAGAGATGATAAGCATTTAAGGTTATGGGATACGGATCCTATTCCGAATAATTTTGGAAATGGCTCAACCTGGTATATGATGGATAAAGCTCAGGTGGCAGGATTTGCACCATCCTGGTTGGAAAACAATTGGAACCCAAAAGACTATTTTCATCACAGATCCTGGTGGAATAACTTCCCTTTAGCCAATGTATATTGTAGTCCAAGTGGCAATCCATTGGGATCCTTTACGAATGCACCTACCTTAATAGATCATAATACTTCTCTAACTGCAATTCAGATTAACAGAATGTCTAAAAACCCATATGTACTTAAAGAAGTAAAGAAGTACAAACTGTCGGGTTATTACGATTACATGGCAGAATATTTAGAAGTGGATACCATTTGGGATGACAATTTATATGAGCATTTGGTTTTTGAATACGATATTGCCCAGGTTATAAACCCAGCTACTTACTCAAATAGGAAGCGAAATATTTTTTTACTTTCTGAGGTAAAACGAATCAATCTGGATAATCCCAATGAATTCATTGCGACTCAATTCGAATATCAAGTAAATCCTCTAATCAGCACAGATTTACCATGCCATACATTTTTCTCGAATTGCCCTTCATCTAATAGTAATTTGACATTTGAACTAGGAACAATTGTATTGTTAAACAAGATCATTGATAATCTAGGTGGAGAAACACTAATTGAATATTCTGAAGAAGAGCATGCTGTTTTTAGCAGTAACTTTGGTGAATTATGGGATTTTGGAATAATTAATAAAAAACCTGTTTACAACGCTAATGTTGAAACAATTCCTCCAAATATCATACAGGAAGTTGTTTATCCAGTGAGTCGATTAGGAAAAATAGATCAAAATGGAATTCCCAGATATAAGGATTATGAATTTGAAGGTCTTATCACAGATGGAAATATGCTTCAGTACAATTCACTAAAACTTATTAATTACAATGGCGCCACATTTCAACAATCAATTAATGGATTTGAAAAGGCTACCATTGAGTTGCCACCACTGGATCCAAGCATGGAAAATAAGCGGGCTAGAGTTGAATATGAACATTATGGGTCGTTTTCAAATCAACCAAATTATTGGACAGAAATTCCGGATGATCATCCGTACTTTTTCCTTGGGAAAGTTAAATCCAAAAAGGAATATGATGAAAATGGCCAATTGATCAAAGAGAAAAAATACACTTATAAAGCCACCAAGGCCTATGCTAATTACTATCACAGAAGAAAATTCTGGACACCATCAAGTTCCGTCTGTGAATCAGAAAAGTTAAATGCTAATTTTAATCCCGGTGATCAATCAAGCGCATTTGGTGAATACTATGATTTGAATCTTGTTAAAGACGGATTTGGGATGAGCCATGCCAATTGGTATTTAAAACCCAATGCTGCAGATATTCGGGTTTCACCATTTGAAGATCAAAAATTTATGGATTGCTATGATCCTCCGGGGGGAGATAGCTATTTTATCAGACTGGTTAAAGAAGAGGAATTTGATTATTATCCGGTAGATCAAACATCAGATAATTCAAATTCAAATGAAAGAATCATGGAGGGTGGAGAAATAGGATACTTTCATACGATCAAGGAATATTCGTATTACGATGCTGATGTATATGGCAGATCATCCAATGATCAGTATAAAAAATTACTTAGAAAAGGAGTTCAGGGTGATACCCATGACCTTATTTATTTGAGTGATGAGAATATGTTTTGGGATGACCCTTCAATTTTGCATAACATTCCGTCATCAGTCTTAGGTTACCGAATAGATAAAAGCTTTCAACCGAGTTGGCAATTAAGTGCAACAAAATCCTATACTGCAGATGAACCCAATAGCTATACACTTTCCGAACAGTATTATATGTTTGATTTACAAAAGCTCTACCGTTATAAAAAATTATACGGAATTTATCCATGTGAAGGTGAATCTTTTCCAAGTCCTAAATTTATTAATGATGTCAGGGAGGATGCATGGATGATTAAATTTCACTATGATAATTTAAAGAGAAATGCTCTGTTTCAATCCATAACCACAAATTATAAAACCGGCTCGGAGGATGTTAAGAGAATGGAATTTTTGACCTATTCCGATTATAAAAATGGTGTAATTTCCATAGATCCTGATGATTATAATATAGAGTACAAAAATATACCTCAGGAATTTTGCGATTTACTAAGCGAATCGGGAGCAAATGGAAGTTCAAATGCAAGAGCTATTAAAAATCGTGCTCCAAAAAGAAGTACCTATTTGTACAATAAGTTAAAAACAAGTTATCTAAATTCGGGAATTTGGGAAGAATACCTTATTGACGAAAAAGGTATGAAAATTAAAGATCTGGCAAACAAAGATCAGGATGTAGACAATGTGTTTCTCAATTTAAGTGTATTAAAAAGCGTGCATATTGCTGTTGATGACAATAGGCGCAATGAATACAATGATCATTTATATAGTGATCATTCCAATTCATTAAGGATCAATGAAGATTTTTTATTTTATGAGGATACCGAAATTGAACTAGAGGTTCCTAATATAAAAGTCAGGCATTTACCCGATGGCAGCATTGAATATTATTCTGACTCAGTAATTTTGGTTACAACCAATAAGTTTATACCAGTAATTCCATATCACAATATCAAATATGCAGATGTCATAGGTAGAAATAGATTTGGTCAGACCATGATCATGGATGATCAAAAGGAACTCAGAACTTTGTTGGAATTTCCCGGAAGAAGCTATACATGGATTACAGATCCTGTCAAAACCATGAAAAAATACAAATATGCGGATGCAGCAAATGGTGATTATACCATTGTTCTAAAAGATGTGACTTGTCGATACAGGGTTATGAATTTTGGTCAATTTGGGGTTCCTGATTCCAAAATTGAAGGTTTTGGGCTCGATGATGCATTAAAAACAAAGTATTTCTTTGATAGAAGGTATAATTTAATCAAATCCATAGATCCCAATCAATTAGTCACAGAATTTAAATACGATGGATTCAAGCGATTGAGTGAAACAAAGGTGAATGGCAAAATTACCAACAGCTACAAATACAATTATTGGAATACGCATGAGCCGGGTTACAATAATTATAATTTCATTGAGAAGTCTAATTACAATTATGTAGATGCCTATACTCATTATGAGGACAGTACAGCCTTGTTTTCAAGAGCTCATTACGATCCTCTTGGAAGGGAATTTCACAAGTCAACCAATAGCTATAATTTCAGTGATCACATTTTTAGTTCTAAAACTATACATTCAGGTAGTATTATTTATGATGCCTGGGACCGGGCAATTAAAAATTACAAGCCATTCAAGAGTCAAAATAATGCAGTAGATCCGCTTTCTAATTTCTCTGGATATCATCAGGAAAATTTATTAGAGGCAAATACCAGGGGATTAACTTTTCGTACTGCAGATTTTGGTTTAGATATTAATGGAAGTCATGCTATACATTCCATAACTGAAATAATTGACAGAAATACGCTTCAAAGCAAAGTAGAAGCGAGCAATTCTATTTTGAATGAAATCGCACCGGAAACTGAGCAAATTTTCAAACAATTAACTGTAATAGACCAGGATGGTAAAAAGAACAGGGAATTTCAAAATAGCAGAGGTCAAAAAGTAGCGCAAACCAGCTATTTAGATAATGCGAAAATCAATACATATTATGTCTATGATGCAGCGGGAAATCTTCATAAATCAATCAATGATAAAGGGCAGATTCGCGAATTTTATTATAATTCTCTGGGTTTAATGTATAAAAAAATCGACCCGGATGCTGGTGTTAGCCTTACATGGTTCGATGAAAAAGGAAATATAGAATACATCCAGGATGAAAATTTAAGAGCTGAGGGAAATGGCTATATAAGAAAGCTGGAATACGATCAATTTGGAAGAATAATAGCACAAAAAAAATACAGTCTGGTCAACAACATTTCTGCGAATTATGACTTTTCTACTGATCTTAAAACCTATTCTTATGAGGAAGGAGGAACTCAGTTCCAATTGGGGAATTTCAAATATGAAAAACGCCTGGAATATGGAAAACCAAAATTTGTTAAAAATTATATACGCGATGAGTTATTTGATGAATATTTATGTGGTTTATATGCCAGAGGAAAACTGACAAGAACAGAGGGATTCGATGAATATGGCAGGCTTATTGAGCTTAATCATTATTTCTATAATTTAAATGGTTTGCAAAGTTCATATGCTTCACAATTCAATCCGAAAGGTATAAGTGCTTCAGAAGCGGGTATAATCAATCGCATATATTATACTTATGATCGACAGGCCAGACTAATCAACAAAACCATCGATCTGAATACAGATGGGATCATCGACTATAATTATTCATTGCTTTACGATCATTTTGGACGATTGGCAGAATTGCGAGGTGGATTAAATAAAATTCTGACTGAAAATCAAAAGATGCTCAGTTTTGTCTATGACGACGTTAAGGGACACATATTAAGAAAAAAATACTTTTTTCATGATGGCGGATTGACTAATTCTCAAATTGATGAATTGAATTATAGCTATGAGCCAAAGCGCGAGCGATTGAAAATGCTGGATAGCGAATTAATGGATTACCGTTTATATTACGATGACGATTCCATAGAATACGAACAATTCAAACCTTTGGGTTCATCAGCTTTTGCAGGGGAGTACCTGACCTATTCAAATAATTATAATGGCAATATCAATGCGATTCAATTCACTTCAAAAGATCCTAGTGCCGCTTGGAAAACATTTTACGGATATCATTACGACAAGGCCAACCGATTGGTCAAAGCAGATGCTTTTATAAAACAGGAAGTGGGAGAAGAAGATGATCCAAACAGCTATTCACCGGATGGGCCGAATAGTCGTTACAAAATCGGTGATGCCTTATACCAATACGATGAAATAGGTAATCTTGACTATAAAGACATTGGAATATGGGGAAGCAATGGAAATATGGTTGATTATTTAATTACAGATCCGGAATTGCTTTCTGCCAATAACAAATTCAGAAATGCCAATGGTATAAACAATGCCTTCACTTATGATAATAACGGTAATGTTACTATGGATCTTATCAACAATAATGTATTGTATTATGGTAGAGCTAATCTGCCACATACATTGGTGAGCAATGGAATAAATACTACTTACATATATAACAGTTCCGATATAAGGATATATAAAGAAACTGATGATGGCGGAAGTAAAACCGGGGAGTATTATTTCAGAGATCAGGGCAATCAAATACTTGCCGTATTTACAAAAAATAATAATGGTCTTTCAGATTGGAAGCATTATCTCTATGGTATAGAAAGATTTGGCAGTTTCGATCCAAAAATATCCCAGAAGCCTACTTTTATGGGATACGATTTCGTAGCAAGCCGGGCCATTGCTCAGGCAGGTAATTATTTACTGGACAATACTAAAAAGTACATAGACAATAACAATTTGACCAATGAATTGCTTTATGAAAATCTAATACTCGGCGGTGGGGATGTAGAATTTTCCGATGTAAATTATTGTAATTCACAAGCAAATATTCCTTGTTTAAATCATGAATTTCAGGATGATTTTCTTGATATTAAAGGCGCAAGAGTTATCTTTAAAGCTAATACAGTGTTAAAACCCGATGAAGGTTTTAAAATAAGGGTTGGCGCTATAAAAATTATTATCAGCGATTGCCAAGCCTCAAAAGACCTGCTAATGGCCTATCAGGATTCCATAATGCAAAATGCTACCTTTTATCAAATGGATCATTTGGGTAATACCCGTTTGGCTTATAATGTAGAAAATACTGACAACGCTTTTAATCGTACCCTCAGCAATGTCATCGATTATTATCCTTTTGGAAAAATTTTGAGAGAGTACAGTCTTCAAAACGAAAAATTCAAATTCACCGGAAAAGAGCGCGATGCCGAAAGCGGCTATGATTATTTTGAGGCCAGGCTTTACGATTCGGATTTTGGAAGGTTTTTGCAGGTGGATCCGCTAGGGTCGAAATACCCGGAATTTTCTCCTTTTAATTATACTTTAAATAATCCAATAGGTTTAATTGATAAAGATGGGATGGAACCTGGAGACCCATTATCTGAAATGCAGGTTCGAGATAATCGAGCTAGCAATTTAAATGGTAAAGTAAGAAATAATGGCACTCGAGTTCATCAAGGTTTTGATCTACATGCCAGTGAAGGAACCAACATTCTAGCAGTTAAGAATTCCCAGGTTTATAAGGTAATTTGTGATGAATCCGAAGGAGGAGCATATGGAATTCAGCTTATTTTAGAATATAATAATGAGGAAGGAGAAAAAAGGTATGCACAATATGCTCATTTAGCTGATGTATATGTTAAAGAAGGTGATAATGTAGCAGAAGGAGAAGTTGTCGGAATTACTGGAGCATCAGGAAATGCAAGTAGTAGCTCTCCTCATTTACATTTTGAATTAAGAGATACAAATTCTCCAGGAAGAGGATTAAAAAATAGAGTAGACCCAAATGAAGTTCTGGATACAAAATTTTCATCTCAAAATGCAGGTGGAAACCAAACCTTAACTGGTGTAATAAAAACTGAGAAAGATGGAACTCAATATAAAAACAATTTAGACGGAACTTCTGAACTTTACTCAGTGCCAAATCCTCCACCTGTAACTAATGAAATTGATGGAATAAAATAAATAAAAATGAAATTCAAATCTCTTGTAGTCCCAATATTAATCATCTTAAGCTTTTTTAGTTTCAGGTTTTCCTCTAAAGATTTTAACCAAAGGAACTGTATGATTGTACTGGATTCAATGTTTTCTGACTCAGATAGTAATAGCTATACTTTCAGAATATATATTGATGTCGATTCGGAAAGAAAAGTAATATGGAGCTATGAGGTCATGGATTATTCCGTGATAAGTGACAGTTATTTTCAAAACGACAGTATGCAAAGTTTTACTTTTTATTCATTGCCTTCCGGGTCAAAATGGTCGGTTTTTCAAATTCAATCAAAGGTATTTCTAACTGATTTTTATAATAACAAGGCTACAAATGATAGTATAGATTTTAAATCGATCAGTCGTGATCCTGAGAAAGTCAGGATTATTAGCGGGGATGGTTCAGAGAGCTATTTTGTAAGTGCAAGATTAATTGGAGAATGTGATTAAAGACAGAAATCACATAATTCATGCCTCAGTTCTAATCCTCATCAGCCCCGATTGATAAATATAAGAGGAGGGCTTGAGCGCTAACGGTGCGAGGGCTAATCAGCTAAGTAGCTCTTCGAAGACTTAGAATTTAATAAATCTTCTTTCTTTTTTTACATTGATAACCTTATTGGGCTACTAGCACATACATTTTAGAAATAAAGAATAAAGAAGGAAGATTGTTGTTCAAGGACAAAATCATTAAAAAATGAAAATAACCAGTCTCGTACTCCTTATTTTGGGATTTATTGTTAATGCATTATGTGCTCAAAGCATTGTTTGGGAGAGAGTTATTTCACTTCCAAATGATCAATCATTCGTAGCCATTGCAGAAGCTGATAGTGGATTTTTTGGCTTTGGCCAAGGAGAAGATCCCACAGATTTTAATGAGTGTTTGAAGTTAGACACAGCGGGAAATCTGATTTGGAGAAAACCGCTAGGAATAGGGCCAACAACCAGTATAAGTGGAGATATGGTCAAGGTACCAGGTGAATACGCTTATTATGTAAGTGGTTTTTATAGCCAGGGAGGTTTTGGAAATGATTTCATAGCTAAAGTGGATACCAAAGGCGACACAATTTGGGTATACAGGTATTCTTCATCAGGGATATATCAAACATGGTACAAATTGCTTGCACTTCAGGACAAAAGTGTCTTGAGCATAGGATATAAAAGCCAGTCTGGTACCAATGAAGATATCTATATCAGAAGATTGGATAGCACAGGGAATCTTATCTGGGAAAATAACTATCCTGTTTCGGGAAATCAAAGAGCATTGGATATAACAGAAATGCTTGATGGAAGCTTTATAATTTCAGGAAATAGCAACGGAGATAATTTGATAATGAAGATAGGGTTTGATGGGACATTGAAATTTGATACCATTTATGCTGCCCCGACACAATCGACGGGGTTTATTAGAAATTTTGTATCGCTTTTCCATGGAAATGACATTTTACTAACATCAAATTTTAGTTCAAATGGATGGCTGATAGGGGAATACAAATATTTAAATGAAAATATTAATCAAATTTCAAATACAAACACTTCAGATTGGTTGAGGTCAAATTTTAATGTACTAGCTGATTCAACATATCTGGTATCAAGATCGCCTAGTTTTGACACCATGCTTATTTCTACCTTTGGGTTGACAAGATCGTTGCTGCAAGAAACAATAATCTCTATTGGTTCTCCCAGAAAAATTATTTTAAATCAATATTATGCGAATAATGCATATTATCTATCTGGGATCTACTTAAGTGGATCAGATCAGGATTATTATTTATCTAAGCTGTCCGGAGTTACAAAGGAGTGGATTCCGGACAGATGCTCCTATCAACCTCCAATAGCCGGCTTTGAATACGAATACAACTATCCTGTACTCACACTCAGAGATACCTCCTCAGGCGGTTTAAAATACCTTGATACGGTTTATACATGGCAATGGACTACAAGTGTAGGAACCAATGGAACGGATGACAGCCTTATGGTATTCTTTGATACAGCTCTCTCTTCCAGTATAGATATTGAACTGGTTATTGGGAATTGGTATGGATGTACAGATACGGTGAATCAAACTTTGGTCTTGGGCGAAACAGGGCTTGAAGTATTTAGAGAGTTAGAAGCGAAGGTATTTCCTAACCCCGTTAGAGATATTTTAAATGTATATATCGAGGATGTTCAGGATGAACTGGTGTTCAATCTTTATGATCTTCAGGGAAGGCTCAAATTCAAAAAAGGACTTCATCAGGAGGAGAGTACCATTTCATTATCTGTTCTGCCACAGGGGCTTTATATTTATGATATTAGAAGTGAAAGACATGTGATTCCGATTGCTAGCGGAAGAGGGAAGATTATTAAAGAGTAGTTTTATTTGGGCGCCCTCGTACATCTATCGCTCTACCTTTCGCTTATACGAGGGCGAGTTTGGGGGGGTTTTTGCAGGTGGATCCGATGGGGGCAAGTTTTTCAAGTTTGACTCCCTTTTCGTATTCTATTAACAACCCTATAAACTTTATGGATCCTGACGGAAAAAGACATATCGCACTCGGTCCAAATGAAAACCCTAACAGTGAACATACTGGAAATCATGTCGGTAATGAAGAAAAAGAAGAAGTACAAAGAGATAATTCTAAGATAACAGTTGAAAAAACTACAACTGAAAACTATGGAAATTATAAAACTAAAAGTGAGATTTCAGGCAATCCAGAAAACATTTCAAATATTTCCGACTTTAGCTCGACTGTTTTGGCTTCAAGTATGAGAGAATCAAACACGAAATCAATAAATGTTACCAGTACAGTTAGAACACCAGAACAACAGTCAGCTGCTATGTATAATAACATAATAAAACTAGGAGCTACTAGTCAATATGCATTATATGGTTCTGCGGGAGATCAAGTTATTAATGTATTTGAAAATATGGGACCAAATTGGAATTGTTCTAAAAGCGAAACAATTAAATCAATGACTGACAAAATTAATGAAATTGGGCCTGAAAAAGTTTCAAATCACATAGGGGATCCGAGCAAAAATAATATTATTGATGCTGTAGGATCTAATGGTGATCAACTAAGCGGATCATTTCATAATTCGTTAATTAATAATACAAAAGTTCAAAAACTTTTAACTCCCTATAATAGTAAGGATCCTGTTTTTCATATTGAAATTAAACAATAAACAATGAGAATCTTATTAATAGTTTTTTGTGTAATTATTTTTATAATTCAGTGCAATTCAAAATCACAAAATCAGACAAAATTTAATAATCAAGAAAATCAGACTGACTATCAAAATTTTAAGTCACAATTAATCGGTGTTTGGGGAGAGCAAGGTGAAGAAAATGCATTGTTTCAAATAAGTAATGACTCCATATACTATTTTGATCATATGGACAACCCGCTGGCGTATGAACTTAAAGAAGGTGTATTGGCGATAAATTATTCAGGACAAATCTTGAAAAACAAAATAGTAAAACTTAATTCTGATACGCTCCAATTTATTAATCCCTCAGGTGAACATATAAAACTTTATAAAAGAAAGTAATCCAAGTTTTAAAAAATAGATACTCATTTACATTATGAAATAAAAATGGAAATGTATTAAATCCTAGATTATCAAATCCTGGATTAAGAAATGCGCCTGGCATGAATAATGCAAGGTTAATTCAAAAGTTAAATAGCGCCAGAATTGAAAAAGAACTAAGAACCCCTAATCACTCATATTTTATACCATGAATATCGTAGTATATTTTATCGTTTTGCACATTAGTTTAACAAGCTATTTTGATAAAAACTTATTATTCGGCGGGTATTATGAAGATTCCCAAAATACCTATACTGTTGTAGATAATGCTTTTTCATCAAGTCCCTTTGATAGTGAAAAAGTGAAAAACAAAATTATTGAAGATAGTTTCAATTTAAGTGTAGACACACTTTTAAATACTCATTTTGAAGGTGAGATTAATATTTTACTTAGATATAGTAAAAACCAGGATTGTGTAGCTAATTTGATTCAGTCCAAAGATAAGACCTTTATTGTTGAGGTAATGCTAATGGAAAACTGCTTTAAGTTAGAAAAGGATATAAATATTGGAATGACTGGAGCGGAGCTTTTCAACATATGGGAGATTAATAAAACCCATATCGATACGCTGCACATTTCTGATGATGAATCATGGAATAATCATTATTTTATTGTAAAAAATGATTCTTTAAAAGAGATTCATTTCAATTTTGGATTTGATTGATTATTCCCTTCACTTGTCCCTCAATTCTGACACACGTCAAACTGGACTTTTTTGCATAAACCTCTTTTAATTAATATAAAGGTCCGAAAGGCTCATAGCTGTTTTTAGATTTATAAATTTACTTTAAATAAACTAAATAGTGTCGCGAAGCACAGCTTCTAGTGTTTTGAGAATTCAGGTACTCTCAGGGCAATTAGCATATTTCAAAAATCGAATAATAAATTACTTGGATACAGCGTACCATAAATCGATCTATTATGAAATTAATTTTTCTTATAATATTTAATTTTTGCGCACTGTCTTGCTTTATATCTAATGATACAAACCAAGAATTAGAAGAATTTTGGATTGATTTTAAAAACTCCATTTACAATAAGGATATAGAGGGTGTATCAAAAAAGATTGAATTCCCACTAAGGGAGGCTCAGATTTTTGTAGGTAGATATGATGAGAATGGCCTTAGGAAAGATGAATTTGAAAAAGCTTATTCTAATTTTTTTAATACCAAGGTGTCAGAATTAATAGCCAATAGCTCTATTACGCAATTAAGTGAAGATTCCACTAACACCCATTTGTACCCAAATGCATACAAACTCATTTTAGAATTGGACAAAGATGAAGATGAGGAATCGCAATTAATCCTTTTTTTGGGCAAAGTAAATGGCGAATATAAGATTGTATATATTATTCTAGCCGAATAGGGGTTGAAGAATGTTTTTATAATTCAATTCATCATATTAATTGATAAATGCAGCTTTCAGCCTTAAAAAAATCTATTCTTATTTTTCTTTTAGGAATATATTAATCTGTTATAATGCCCGAAATAGATTATCATTTCCTAAAATTTTCAAATAGTATTAAATAATGAAATTCAAATCTCTTGTAGTCCCAATATTAATCATCTTAAGCTTTTTTAGTTTCAGGTTTTCCTCTAAAGATTTTAACCAAAGGAACTGTATGATTGTACTGGATTCAATGTTTTCTGACTCAGATAGTAATAGCTATACTTTCAGAATATATATTGATGTCGATTCGGAAAGAAAAGTAATATGGAGCTATGAGGTCATCGATTATTCGGTGATAAGTGAAAATGAATTTCATAATGATAGTGTGCAAAGTTTTACTTTCTATTCATTGCCTTCCGGGTCAAAATGGTCGGTTTTTCAAATTCAATCAAAGGTATTTCTAACTGATTTTTATAATAACAAGGCTACAAATGATAGTATAGATTTTAAATCGATTAGTCGTGATCCTGAGAAAGTCAGGATTATTAGCGGGGATGCTTCAGAGTGCTATTATGTAAGTGCAAGATTAATTGGAGAATGTGATTAAAGACAGAAATCACATAATTCATGCCTCAGTTCTAATCCTCATCAGCCCCGTCTGTTAAATATCAGGTTTTTCCGCCATCAGCGTCATCTAACAGAGACGCTGTTTGACAAAGAAGCTAAATATTATCCATTCCATATCAGTTTGGCCATAGCTTTTTTAGTCAACTTATTTTTGCCGCTTAATAATATCAGGACAGAGATTCCAAGAACTTCCTCCCCGAATCACTCTACGAGACTTTCGGGTTCGATCGTCTTGGAATGACGTATTCTATTTTGTTGAAAGTCGTACTTTATACTCCCAGCCTATCGGCAGGCAGGTAAACGAACCGCGAGCCTAACCCATATATTTATCAGCAGAGGCTGAGGAGGGGCAAGTAATTTTCTACTCTTTTAAAATTTTACCTCTAAATCTATAGTTTTCAGACTTCAAATTATAGATATAGATACCAGAGGGTAAACCTGATATATCAAGATTGTTAGAATTTCTTGAAATAGTGGTCTTCAATATTGCCCGACCATTAATGTTGGTGATCAGAAGCTGTAACTCTTCCTGCCGTTTTAAACTAGAAATGTCAATGCTAATTTCTCCTTTTGTAGGGTTTGGAAATACATTTATTTCACTAAATAATTCTCCGTTTTCAATACCACTAACAATGCTAACTGTATCAGAGTAATATTTACACCCAAAGTAATTTCTTAACTCTGCATAATATGATCCTGCTCCAACTAACCTAATACTTTCCTCATTTAACGAATTGGCTACTGGTGTGCCATTATTTTTATACCACTCTATTTCAAGTTCTCCCTTTACAATATGTAACGAATCTCCTGTCCGAGATATGACTCGTTGTGGTTTGAAGAAATTACAATCCCCTGTGTAATAAATTAGATACTCTGAAACAAATGGCGTTGAGACTATTTGTAAAGTATCAATAGTCAATACAGAATCCATTAAAGTGCCTGTTAACAATTGAAAACCTTGATGTATGTCGATTTCTTTTAATTCTCCACTTACTGCTTCGGACCATTGAACTTCCATTTGATCAGAATTAAAAGCCATAATGCTATATGGACTATTTATCTGGTTTACACCGTCATAGGTGATGCCTGATGTATGTTTTATAAAGTTACTTATCAAATTACCCGAAAAAGAAAATTTGTCATCTGCTGGATTGGTCAATTCTACTGTAGATCCACCATAAGCTATTCCATAAGTAGGAGGACTGAAAGCTCCGAATGAATATTTATAAAATCCTACATGATTTTGTCCCCCATAAATCGTGTTTGCTAGAATTTGATTTTCTGCTGAATCACTAAAATCTCTTGTGATCAACTCAAAATCTTCATTGAAACCAAGCGCCATAAAAGGTAGAGCTACCGTTAGATTTAAAGGACGGTAATTAATCAGATTTCCTAATGTATCGAATTGCATAAATATAAATGAAGGTGCAATAATAGTTGGTGCGAAAGTAGGAGTAGCGAAGTAATACCCATAAGAAATGATACTTGTATCTTTTACAATCAAATCTATCATTACTTGCTGTGATGGACTGCCTAAATAAGTACTAAAATCATAGTTTCCGTTAGCATCCAGTTTGCCTAGAAACATATCATCAGTCCCACCGTGATTTGATACACTATCTTCAATTAAAGTATCTGATCCCAAAACTATTTGATTTTCAAACTGACCAGTGTAATAAATAGATTTGTACATCAATGTAACATTCGAAATTCTAGATACCTTATCCGGGAAACCATTTAAATACTTTAAATTACCATTGAGGTCATATTTGACAATAAATACATCGTCATCAAATAAAGAATCAGAAGGATTTGATTCAATTATTGTATTACCACTAAAAGAAATCGTATCCCAGAAACGACCATAGCAATACAGATAATTATCATCCATGACAATTTCAGCATCAATAGTGAAACTAGAAGCCTGACTATGCCAAATAAGATTTCCGTTTGGACTTATTTTAGCAATTGAAGTAGAAGTTCCAATTGGGTTTAATGCCTGTATGGTATCATTGTTAAAGGGTAAATCAAAATCGTGAAAAAATAAAATATAGGCATTTCCATATTCATCTATTCCACCAGAATTGGCTTGAAAGGTGTTAAAGTTTGATAACAAGTGTGAATGTGCTTTCCTTTTCTGACCACATAAGTTTCCCGTAATAAATAATAAGATTATAAGTGCGAGATATTTTCCAGATGTCATATACCTTACATAAAATTATTACTGTTTAACGATTTTTTTATTGATGATGTTACTTTCTGTCTTTACATTCAAAATGTATTGACCATTTGGTAAATTTTTTCCGCCATCAGCGTCATCTAACAGAGACGCTGATTGACAAAAAAGCTAAATATCATCCATGCCATATCGGTTTTGCCATAGCTATTTTAGTCAACTTATTGATACTGTTTAATAGTTTCAGGAAAGAGAT
Organism: Hyphobacterium sp. CCMP332; assembly: GCA_014323545.1. Classification (NCBI taxonomy): domain Bacteria; kingdom Pseudomonadati; phylum Pseudomonadota; class Alphaproteobacteria; order Maricaulales; family Maricaulaceae; genus Hyphobacterium; species Hyphobacterium sp. CCMP332. The sequence continues at coordinate 179,112 of CP058647.1, read as the reverse complement.
TCCAAGAACTTTCTCCCCGAAGTACTCTACGAGACTTTCGGGTTCGATCGTCTTGGAATGACGAATCAAGTGAGATTTACACCGTCAGTTTACACCCCTGCCTGTTGGGTTTACCCGCCGCAGGCGGGTTTAGCTGGCGAAGGTTAAGCAAATAACCATAGGCATGGTAGGCAGGCGAGGACGGGTGTGGGGTAGAATGGGCAAGTAACTTTCTACTCTTTTAAAATTTTACCTCTAAATCTATAGTTTTCAGACTTCAAATTATAGATATAGATACCAGAGGGTAAACTAGAAATGTCAAGTGTAGAGAATTTATCTGTTATGGTAGTCTTGAATACCGTTCTACCATTAATATTGATGATTTGAAGTTGTAATTCTTCTTTTGGATTTAAACTAGAAAGGTCAAAATGGATTACTCCTTTGGATGGATTGGGATAAACATTAAGAAAAATGTCTGTTTCTTTATTTAAAATCTCACTTACAACATTCAATGTATTTGTCGCATATTCGCATCCAAAATAATTGTTGACTACAGCATAATAGTTTCCACTGCCAGTAAGCCGAATTCTATTGTCATTTAAGTTTGGAATGATGGAGTTATTGCGATACCATTTCACTTCAAGAACATCAGTATCTAAAAAAATAGAATCATTTATAAGCTGAGCAGAGACTTGTGGCTTGAAATAATCACAATCATTGATATATACCAGCAAAAATTCATCTTGTGAGGGTGTTTTAACAATGTTGGCAGTATCAAGAATTGTAACGGAATCAATTAGTTGATTATATAAGAGTTGCACTCCCTGATTCAGATCAGTTTCTTTCAATTGTGTATTAGTTCCTAAGTTCCAAATAAACTTCATACTATCACTATCAAAGCAGGTAATGCTATATGGCATTGAAATTGGTTGATTATTATCAATTATCATTCCTTGTGGATGATTATAAAAACCACTAAAAAGATCGCCGTCGTAAATAAGTTTGTCGCTACTGCTTGCTATTGAATTTGCACCGTAGGCAATACCAGAAGTTGGAGGTGCAAAACCCCCAAAAGAATAATTATAGAAACCTAAATATTCTAGGCCGTTATAAATTGTAGTCGCTGGAAATAAATTTTCGGAGCTATCATTATATTCTCTGATAAGAAGTTCACCTTTAGAATTATAACCAAAGGAAATAAAGGGGGGAGTTAATGGAATATCAAAGGTCCTGGAATTAGTTAAATTTCCGGAAGTATCAAATTCTAAAAACACAAGATTACCTGCTGGAATTGAAGGTGCTATTTCTGGTACGCCTTGAAAATAACCCCACATTAAAATACTATTATTCACAGGATCATAAGTCATATCATTTATAACCTCAAAACTTGATGAACCTAATGCAATCGCCCATTGGTAATTTCCATCGGAATCGATTTTAGTTATGAATTCATCTGAATGGTTACCCATTTGAGAATTAATATTTTCGAAAAGGGTATCATTACCAAGAATAGCAAGACTATCAAATTCTGCAACTATTATTGCTTCATTATTGATCTTAACAACATGATCAATGCTTTTAATAGAACCGTAAAATGGATTTAAGAATTGAATATCACCATCAAAACTGAATTTGGCTAAGAACTGATCATCTATGGGATAGTTAATCTCAAATGATTCAATAATTTGAAGTCCATCCCATGTAACCGTATCTCGAAACAATCCGAATATAATAATACCATCATCTAAAATTTTCACACCATTCGGTCCTGCAATACCAGTTATTTGTTTATGCCAGTAAAGAAATCCATCTGGGCGAATTTTACATAATGTAGTTGCAGCAAAAGGAGAGTTAGAATTTTCAACTGAATCATTTAAAAAATTAAGAGTTCCAACGTGATTTACAAGATAATAACCGTTGCCATAGTCATCCATTTCACCTAATAGTATATTGGATTTGAAATCTGATAGCTTGAAAAAAGTCAATGATTCGTTTTGAGCATTTAATTCAAAGAAGGAGACAAATGCAGTTATAAAAAATAATATTGTTGTTCTCATCAGAAGTTTATAAACTCTAATTCAATTATTTAATTAACAATTTTTTAGCATAAGAATTATCATTATTACTAATATGAACTATGTAACTTCCAGCTTTCCAATTTTCAGAGCTCACGTTTATTAAATTTGATTCCAATTCCATTTCTTCTACTAATTCGCCAGTAACATTGTAAATTCTTATTTCTTTTTTACCTGGAAGATCAGTGCTTATTGTAAAGAAATTATCAGCTGGACTTGGAAAAATTGTGATTTCATTGTGATTGCTGAAGAATCCTTTTTTTGATTCTGTAGATTCATTGGTGCAAACAATAGAAGGGTTCTCAATTACGTAAAGATCATTTAGAGTAAGGGTAGCCGTAGGATTATTTTGACAGTCATTAGCTATGCAGATGAAAGTAACTTCAGAAGGGTAATCTCCATCAAAATCAAACTTACAAACAGTTCCAAAATCTTCTAAAATAGGGTTAAGGGTTACAGAATTTCCACTTTGATTTTTATATGAAATGATCCAGCCATAAGTTATACCAAGATTGAGTTGAGGATTGTCGATTCTTACTTCATTAAGATAGGGGAATTCTTCACCCCCCAAATAATAACAGTCTGGTGCAGAAATAGATGGTGTTTGTGCTGAGTTATTAAACCCTACGGATATTGTAGTTGAGGATGTCAGGAAACAATCATTTTCTGCGGTGGCACTGATATTCACAGTATTAACACTATTAGGTACAGATGGCTGTTTCCCACTAGTATTAGGCAAGTAGTCATCTAAGAATATTATCTCATTATTAATCGAAGAAGAAAATGGCTCAAAATGATTTATTGGGGTAGATGAAGGCGTCGAAGATGTCCACGAATAACTAATGATATCACTAGTTTGATTTTGAATTCTATAAGTTATATCATTCGAGGAACAATTCGGTTCTTGACTGTCTTTAATTATGTAAGGAATAGCAGGATTGGATTTAGTGTAAAATTTTTCTGTGTATGTTGTATATGAAAGCCGACAATTAAAATCCAGTTGAATTGTAACATCAACCTCGGTTTCACCCATTGGTGCAACAGAAACTTTGTCGTTATTAGCATAAGCAGAATTAATGTTCCCAGTGTTTAACAATTCTGATAATGAATTAACAAACTCATATCCGCTAAGGTTGCTGTCCCAACTTCTCATATTATAATCGTACCAACCATCATCAACCAGTTTTGCATTACCATTAGGTGAACTTACTGAATGAATAACTCTAGTCTCGGAATGACTTGGAATATTTGTAGCCCTACCTATTATGTGATAACCTTGGTTTTTACACCAGTCATAAGGTGGTTGATTTAAATTAGTAAATGGCATTCCCTGAAAATTAATCCATGAACTCTCAACAATATCAGATGGCTCAGGCAAATTTGATAAATCTCTTGTAAATGAAACTGATCTATAAATGGAACTTTGATTGCAAGTATTAAAATTTTTGAATGCATGCACTTGCAGCGTCGGTGTACCAGATTTGTTTTTATTATTTATTACAACTTGTTGTGTTCCCTGGCCTGATTTTATTTCCCAACCACTTCCCAAAGTCCACCAAAAGTAGAACTGACTAGAGTTGGTTTGCTGGAAATTGCCATTTAAAGTATATGTTAAGTCACCGCTACTGCAAGGTATTACTGTGCTGGGACCTGTTATATTCAAAGAAGCATTGTCTTCAACTCCAGATGAAAAATCTAGTGATGAGAATAAATCACACTGATTTAAAAAACCACAAGAATTACCGCGCACTTCAATATTCACAGATTGAGTAGGTCTAATTTTTACCCAAATTTGTGTCAGATCTCCACTGCCCCAATAATCACTATATACTAGAGGATTTGAAATTTGATAAATTAAGCTGTGATTAGGATTTGAGATTGGATCGGAAGAGGTGGGTCCTACATAAATTTCATTAATACCTCTAACGCTCCACATGTTTGTACCGCTTACTGATTGTCCTGCACTTCCGTAGTTTGAATTATTATTGTCACAGCCGCAGCAAGAAAGGTTTCTTGACCATTCGACTCGTACCCAAGTATTTAAACAAACAGAATTAGCAAAAACTTCATTGCCATTTTCATCCCAGAGTTTAATACTACCTGAGCAAGTCTGTTCGCTACCCTCTTCAGGGTCTTGAGAATGAGCATCGGAAATAAAAACAGGAGTGAGTATTAAAAAAATATAAGATACGCGCTTTTCATAACTTTAGCAGTTTAGGTTTAACAAATTCGTATGATTTGGATGATCACTGAATTGTTATCCGCTTCATTATGAAAGGGGACAAATAGTATATTTCTCTATGAGAATTTTAAATATAAAAATATTATTGAACAAACACACCAAATCTTAGTCTAAGCGGGCTTCTTAGTCTTAGATCATTGCACAATAATATTTCCGCCATCAGAGTCATCTAACAGAGACGCTCATTGACAAAGAAGTTAAATATCATCCCTGCCATATCAGTTTTGCCATAGCTGTTTTAGTCAACTTGTTGAAACTGTTTAATAGTTTCAGGAAAGAGATTCCAAGAACTTCCTCCCCGAAGTACTCTACGAGACTTTCGGGTTCGTTCGTCTTGGAATGATTAATTATAGGTAGCATTTTGGCCAAAACTGATGCTTCTCAGCTGCGGCTGATAAGTATCAGCTCCGCTTATAGGTCCAATAAGCAATCAAAACAATCTTAAACGATAAGAACAAGTTTGAATCAAAGCGCATCGACATAAACCCTAAAATATCTATCTGCGCGATTGCCGTTTTCATCCATTATTAAAAGCTTATGCTCACCCGGTTCAAGAGCAAGGGCCATTTCATGTCTGTATTGCGTTGAGCCCTGATAGCTGTCGTCCAGATGCCAAAACAATACCTTGTCTTCTTCAATGTGATGTGCTTTGAATAGGACTTGCTCGAGTTGTCCGGCAAAATTGACAGGAATGATCAGTTTTGAATCGGCTAAAGGATAAACGATGCCCAGACTGTTTTGAATTGGCTTGTCGCATTCCGGAGAAAGCGCAAATGAAAAATATGAACCTTTGTGTTTTTTGCGATAATAGTATTCAGCAACAGGATCAAGTTTGAAAATACTGCTGTCGCGAACTTCTCCCTTGGCGCAATCGCGAAAGACCAATTCATTTTTTGTATTGAGCAATACTTTTTGATGATTGACACATTGATTTAAAAAATTTGAATTGATGGGAATTTCCCGCTCTTCAGAGGGGCAGTTTGGCCCGGGCAAATATCCGGAAAGGGCACAGAGCTTTTGCTTTTTTAATGAAAATTCCGGTTTGTCGAACCACTCGTCTTTTGGCAATAGCTGAAATAATTCAAATAGTAGTGGTCCGGCAGCAGAAACACCTGTTAAACCCGGCCGGCCTTCTCCATCGGCATTTCCCACCCATACGGCAACTAAATAATTCCGATCATAACCCACAGCCCATGCATCGCGAAAACCATGACTTGTGCCTGTTTTCCAGGCGATTTTTCTAGAACTGCTATAATTTTTCCAATTCATATCAATCCCAGGTCTCTGTACCTCTGTCAGCGCTTCGCTTACCAACCACCATGCTCCAGGTTCGATGGCTTTGAGCGTATCATTTTTTGTTTGGGCTTGCAAAAGGTAATCCAGACTTTTAAAATTCTGATTACCCTTGAGTACCTGAACCTGAAAGGCATAATAACGGGCCAGGTCAATTAGCTTTACTTCAGCGCCTCCCAGTATTAGTGTGAGTCCATAATCATCCACCGGCCGGTCAATGCTTGAAAAGCCAAAATGATTGAGATCATTGTGAAAGGGCACAAGCCCATAATCTTTGAGCAAGAGGGTGGCAGGCACATTGAGAGATCGAGATAAGGCCTGATCTGCTGAAATAACTCCTTCAAATTCCCCATCAAAATTTTTAGGGGAAAACTGATTAATACTGATGGGCACATCTTTTAATATTGAACTGCTATGGATCAACCCTTTTTCTATGGCACGTCCATAAAGAATGGGTTTAAGAATGCTGCCTGAACTTCTTTCTGCCTGGATCAAATCGACATATGGGGAACGTGTTTTTGAAGTAGCGGAATTGCCAACATAAGCCAGGATCTTTTGATCATCCAATGAAACAATAATGGCACAGGCATTGTGTATTTCATTTTGCTCTAGCAATTCCACATATCTGCTTAGCGATTTATTTGCTAATGTTTGAATTCGCCCATCCAAACTTGTTTTAACGCGCTTTCCACCTTGTCCATCGCTAATTGCCTTATTCAATAAATGAAAGGCTTTGTTCGGCAGTGCCCCGGCAGCTTGAGGAATATCCTCCAGTACTGAAAGTTCATAGGTCAGGCTGTCGATGAGCTTTTTGTGAAGCATTTTGTTCAGCAAGCGGTCTCTTTTTTGTTTTAGGTTTAAATGATTTTTACCGGGCCGCATGGAGGAAGGAGAATTGGGTAAAACGGCCAGCATGGCAGATTCACTATATGACAAATCCTGAGGTGCCCTTTTAAAATAACGCCAGGAAGCAGTTTCAAGCCCGACTATATTTCCACCATAAGGCGCATTGCTGGCATAAAGATTTAAAATCTCCTTTTTGCTGTAAGAAAGTTCAAGACGCAAGGCCAAAAACATTTCCCATAACTTTTCGGAATAGGAGCGAGGAGGGTTGTTTCTTGATAGTCTTATTACCTGCATGCTCAAAGTACTGCCACCGCTTTTTATCTTGTCGGAATTGATATTTTGCCAGATAGCACGTGCGATAGAAAAAGGATTTATGCCCGGATGAAAATAGAAGTATTCATCTTCAAAAAGTAGGATACAATCCTCAAGCTTTTTAGGTACGGAATCTATTGCCGGAAAACGCCACTGTTCATCCTCCGCGAGCCTTGCCGATAATAATACGCCATCTTTGTCAAGCAATAGCGTAGATCTTGGCGAATTGAAAAGGGGAGAGGCTAAGCTCAAATAGACCCACAAGGCCATTATTGCTATTAGTAGCAACCCATATTTGTACTTGTTTAGCCTTGGCATATAAAATTAAGGGATTACCTCTACCCATTGGCCGGGATCCAATGCCTGAATGCTTTCATCGTACATTGGAGCACAAAAAACTCCGGGTTGATAAAATTCACCACAAAAACTGGCATTTAGCAATACTTCAAAATAAACTGTTTTATTTTTATCCAGATCAAAATAGGTATAGATTCTATCATCCCGAATGTCCTGATAATTATAATTCTTATTAGAAGCGCTTTCCTCATTCAGACGTGTATTGATGATCTGCCAACCACTTGGAAAAATCTGATTTAAAGCCACCTCCTGATAAGAAGACCTAATGCCCGGATGCTTAATTTTTATTTCTGCTTTAAAATCCTGGCCCTGTTTGATTTTCCGCACATCCAATGGCCTGTTATCCATTGTATAATAATTGATCTCCATATTGAGATCATCCCTAATGGCCTTTTGGTCTATTTCCAGTGGAATGCCCGACTGAATGAAATTAACAAATAACAATTGGGATGAGTTGTTTTGAAACTCAATGCTTCCGGAATTCAAATCTTTTTCGGAAAGTTCCAATTGGTAAATGGGCACATTCGTATTAACCGAATAATTCTTGCCATTTATTTTGAGACTTACAGAAATCTCTCCGGGAAAATCATCGCCGGAGATAAACTTTGAAATTGCCAACAAAGCATAGGCGCGAGTTTGCGTACTATGCCAACCTTTTTTGAGTTCTTTGGCCAAATCGCGAATGAGCTCTGCACCGCGGGCGTTTTCTTTTAAATAGGCCATTGTCTCAATTATCATCGCCTGATCCCTAAGATTTGATCCATAAGTGTAACCCGTTTCCCGGTAAGGACTAATTATAATTTCACGCTCGGCCAATTGTTTCGCAGCTTCTTCTCTTCCTAGAATTGCATAGGCTGCGCTTAATCTCCATGCGCCTGTATTAGAAAGCCTGGTGTCATTTTTTAATCGATTCATTGCACCAATATCAGGCTGTCCGGCCAATGCAAGTGTGAAAAGACGATACGCTTGAGTAAGATCGCCGCCGTATCTTCCGTATTGATCATAGCGTGCCCTGGTCCAGTTTGAAGCGGCTGTTTTCTGAAATTTGATCCATTGGCTGAGAATTCCCGGAGGCATATCATATCCTTTTTCTTTGGCTTCTAATAAGAAATGACCGGCGTAATTGGTCCCCCATTCTGAAATATAATTTGAATTCCCCGGCCAATAGGACATTCCCCCTTCCTGAGTTTGAAATTTTCGAAAACGATTAATGGCTGCTAAAACATTTCTTTGAATTTCCTCTTTTTGAATAGCACTTAGCTCTACCAGTTGTGACAAAAACAGTTGAGGAAAAGCCGAAGAAGTGGTTTGCTCAATACATCCGTGAGGATATTTAATGAGATAATCCAGTTGTTTTTTTAATGCGATGTCCGGTATTTTAGAAACGCTGAAAGTGGCGGAATTTGAACCATTTATTCCAATGGCTTCATAATTCAGTTCCCAATTGCTTCCGGATTCTACTGCATTAGACTTTACCGATGATATATGAGGGTTTGGAGCTCTGACATTTAGTTCCAGTTCTTCAAAGGCCTTGTTTTTCCCGGAACTCACATCCACCCGGAATGTAGCTTTACCAAGACGCCGGGCTACTTTATATTCAAAATAAACGGTTTCTTCCCCCGCTTTTTCGATTTTTAATTCCCGGGTATCCGGTCCGATTACCTTTAACATATCATTGGATGTAACCTTCACTTTTATATTTTGGGTATTGTCAATCATGGATATTACATTAACTGGCACGCGTATTTTTTCAGAAGGCCCAAGTACCCTGGGTAAAGTAGACATGACCATTAGAGGTTGTTTTACCAAAACTTCTTTTTCTTCCGCACCATAAGCGCCATCATATCCCGCGACAACCATGACGCGAAGTGCGCCGATATAGTTGGGAATATTAATTTCATGTCGCATGCTTTTTCCTTCTTTCAGATAGAAAGGGCCTAAATATTTAACTACGGCCTTGAATCGCTGTGCTTCTTCTTGTTCATTTTCAATTTTTAAGGCTTCATCGCCCCCGACGGCTAAAAGTGGAATTAATTTACCGGTCTTTGCACTCATTACATATTGATACAAATCCCATGTCCTTACTTTTAAAGCCTCCTTGCTGTAAAAAGTTTTCCAGGGATTCGGCGTTTTAAATCTTGTAAGTGACAGCAAACCCTCATCCACCACAGCCACTGTATAGGCCATTGCTTTTCCATCTTTTTCACTTACTTCCAGGCTGAAAGTACTTTCCGGACGGATTTCCTTTGGTGCCTTGATTTCCGGACTAACATGAGTATTTGGATCATTAACATATACCGGAATAACACCATAAACTCGAATTGGCAAACTGTTTTCCTTTTGAGCATGGGGTTGAATTAATGTCGCTGATACATAAACATTAGGGGCCATTTCTTTACTGGCCTCAAAACTAAACTGAGTACTTTCTTTTTCTGCTTTAACCCAGAATTGTTTAAGTATTTTATCGCCCTTTTCCAATGTTACATAAATATTTCCAACGCCTCCTGAAGGCACTGAAACATCTATTTTTTCACCGACATCGTATTTGGTTTTACCCGCTTCAATGGCCAGCATGGATGCCGCCTCAGAACCACTGCCATCGCTACTCCACCAACCGGGAAAGTCTGCGTATACCAATTGTGAAGCGGAATGCCCCGAAACAATATCTTCTATGACAATTAGCATCCTTCCCCAGTCTGGTTTATCAAATTTTAATCCGTAGGCTGATTTCCCATTGGATATTTCAATCAGGTCTTCTTTTATCAGTTCTTTATCATAGGCATTGATATATTGCGTCAGTTCATCGCTTCCATTGCCTTCCCACCACCAGCGCCAACCCAATTTGTAGACTTTTAGTTTTACCCTTGAATTAACCGGATTTCCGTGTTCGTCCACCGAAGCAAGAGAAATGGCTTGTTCTTCTTCGGTATTTAATGCGTTCATCCAGTTTTGTCCGGCATCCACTTTTAAACCTACGTAGGACCTGTAAGGTGAATAAGGAATGCTTAAAAAGTCCTGTGAAAAATCACCACCGGGTTCAAATACCTTGGTCCTAAATTTAAGTTGCAGCATGCCAGGCGCATTATAGGGCTTTTGAACCGGGAATGTAAAATCAAGATCTCCTAAAGTATTAGTGGTGCCACTGACTTCGTCTACATCAGCATCGTAAAACCGTTTTGAGCGATCGTCGAATTGATAATTTTCATAACCCTCAAAAGTTGTTTTCAAATTGGCCAGGTTGTATTCAACCTCAGCTTTCAGGTTGGCGCCCGGTAAACCATATAGCCATTTTGCATTTAAACGTGTTTTAATAGTTTTATTGGAATGCAGGATCTTATCAAAATTAAAATCGATTTTCAATCGGTTGGGCTTGATGGTTTCAAGTTTGCAGTATTTATAAAAGGTGCTGTTTCCAACCATTATCCTGACTTGCCAATTACCGGTAATGTCACTTTGTGCAGTTTTAATTTTGAAATAGTAAAGGCCTTTAACCCCTTTGTTTTTAACCTGTTTTTCATATAGTTTTCCTTTTGGATCATACATTTCCAATACAATCGGATGTGTTTCCGGAAGAGCGTTTAATTTATCTTCGAGCATAAAAGTCAAATGAAGGGTATCACCCGGTCTCCAGACGTCACGTTCACCGTAAATAAATCCTTTGATTCCTTTTTTAATGTCATCTCCACCTACTTCAAAAAGACTTACCGAAAGTGCGGATCCATTATCCACTCTTAAATATCCTTTTTGATCACCTTTTTTTGCAAGCAATAAATAAGGCTTTCTTGTGGTTTTAAACTGAGCTAATCCATCACTATTGGTCTTTGCTTCGCCTACTTCCTGATTTTGGTAGTCCAATGCAATAATTTGAGTACCGGATATTGCATCGCTATTTCTCAGGTCGGTGACAACTACATTGAAGTGATTCTCACTGCTCTCTTTGGCAAGTATTCCCAGATTGCTTGCGATGATATTTGCACTAATGGCCCGGCTGTAATATCTGTAATAGGATTCAGAGCAAGGATTGTCTTTTTCATCCCAATCAATGTAACCTTCGTACCAATCATTTGGACTAAAATAGGAGCGGCCATCTACAAAATTCAATTTGTTTTTCTTCATAGGCTTAATCTCCTCCTCGGAACTGCAGGGATACAGCGATTGATAACGTTCATAGGATATCATTATGCGGTAAATCGTCCCGGCTTGTGGTTGGATTAGGTTGGAAAGGTCAATTGAAAAATTGTTCCAAATACTGTAGTCAATGGGCTCTTCGGATATAAGATCGATCGTACCGTCATAAACTAAATTTCCTACACGTGCCAATTGATTGCTACCGTCAATTTGGTTTTCCTGCATAAACTGAGGCACATTATCTTCATAAATCTGTATTATTCTGAGATTTATGGCTTTTAAATTGACCGCTTTAAATGGAAAGGTAATATTTCCTGAGCTGGGCATTATGACGCCATCACCAATCAGTTCTACAGCGGGTTCTACCAATTTAAATTCTACAATCCTTTCATAAGTCTCTTGCAATTGATGCCCCAGACTGTTTTCAATGCTTTTGTCAATTACAATGGTTTCTGTATTGCTCAAGTCATTCAGCGGAAAGGCTTTGATTTCGTTTTCTTCAATTTTTAATCGGAGATTTTTACCAGACTTGAGATAAACCAATCCGGTCAGATCCTGATTTTGCTTGATAGGATCGGACAAGGTGATGCTAAAATGCAATCCCGGCTCTCTTTGGGTGCTGATTTGCATAAGAGTAAATTCCCCAAGCGGCGGAATGCGTTGTTCCTTTTGAGATTTTGTATCTATTCCCAATGCCTCCCCATTCCATTTTAATTTTACAAAGCTCTCTGAATTGCCTCTTTCAATGTTTATTATAATAAATTTATGAATCTTGGAATCTTTTTGATGTATCCAATTGATGATGAGCTTGCTGTTTCCCTGGCTTGCAGATAAGCACTTTTCAATTTCAGCATTTAGGGCGATATCATTCGTGCGTAAAGTTCCATACATTTCCTGCTTAGTAAGGTCATTAATATCCGCTGTTTTTAGTTTATCGATTGATACATACAGATTTTGTCGGATTACTGTAAAAGCAAAAGTCATGGTTTCGAATTTTTCTTCTACCTCCATGATTTCTGAGAGCTTAAATTCTACTTTATACGTTTCTCCCGAACGCAATTTGTTTGTGGGTCTGAATTCAATGCTTTGATTATCTAACCACACCGCTTGTCCGTCTACAGAGGGTTTTAATGTAATAATTCCCTCTTTGAGTATTTGACCCTCCCGGATGTTGCTGACTGGTTGTGCCAATACAATTTTTACATTTGATCGACTGCTAACTATTCCGGAGCTAAAAGCACTCACATAATCACCAAAACCTGCATCTACAATCAGGTGCTTGTCAGATTCACTTTTCCTGCAGGAAATTAAGGCCAGAAAGCAAAGAATTAATAGTATAAATTGTCGGAGGGAATTGTAGATCGGAGGTTTCATTTGAAGGTATTTATTCTATATCTCAAAACATACATAAATATAATTTTTTACATGCAGACTTTAAATAAAAAATTACAATACCGGATCTCCCAAATAACCCGGTCTAAAAGGAAATATGAACGATTTATTAGGGATATTCCTAGTCTGAATACTAAAGTGCTTTTTTTTGATCCTAAATCGCAATACCCAAGCATGGGTATTTGTTAATCATTAAAAAATTGGTTGATTTAGTTCATCTAACAGAGACGCTGATTGACAAAGAAGCTAAATATCTTCCATGCCATATCGGTTTTGCCATAGCTGTTTTAGTCAATTTATCGATATTAATTAGTAGTTTCAGTAAAGAGATTCCAAGAACTCCCTCCCCGAAGTACTCTACGAGACTTTCGGGTTCGATCGTCTTGGAATGACGGATTATAGGTAGCATTTTCTTATTTAGGATGAGATTTCTGGAGCTCACTGAAAAACTCGAAGAGTTTTTCAAATCTGGTCCATACATCAGGTTGACTTGAGGTTTGTGTGAATGGGTCTGCCTAATTAGTATTTTTTCTTTAATTCAATCTCCTCGTTTAAATTGATCCATGCCATACTATCTCATGCTTCTGCATTGAATGGATGCCATGAAGCTCAAGGTTCGCATAAAGAAAATATCAATTAAATCAATTATTAATTTATAAATTCGCAGTTTTATTGGCCTCCCATTTTTATGAAAACTACAATTATTAAATCTCTAATACTTTTAATCACGTTCACCCTTTATTACATCAATTCAGTTGCTCAAACGAAAACTATAATAGGCTATTATAGTAGTGTATTTAGTGAAAATTATTTTTATTCACTTGATACGGATGGAAGTAATTTTCAAAAACTATTTAATACAAATCAGTCTTTTAATTTATACGAAAACCCTATTTGGTTAAATGGAAAATATTGGGGTATGGCGAGAGGTGGTGATTCGAATGAAGGAGTCTTATTTTCGTACAAACCTGGAGATCAATTTTCTAAAAAAGTAATATCATTTAAAGATCAGATTGGCACTGCTTTTTTCCGGGGTCCAAGATTGTTACAGATCGGTGGGGAAATTTGGGGAGCTACAACCTCAGGAGGACAAAATGGTTCAGGCACTTTATTTTCCGTTGATACTTTTACTAAACAATTGACTATTCATCATCATTTTACCAATACGCGAAACATGAGAGATGGCGATATGACAGTCTATAATGGAAAGATATATTTGCTTTCAATTGATGGAGGTCAAAATGGATTAGGCCAAATCAATGAGTTTGAAATTAACACGAATAATTTTACCACGGTATTGAATTTTGGGCCTTCAATTCCCGGAAGAATTCCTTATGGTAATTTATTATTGGATGGAGATAAACTTTGGTTTGCTACAAAAGGAGATTTGAATAACCCCGGTACAATTTCCTATTATGACTTGTTGCTTGATAGCTCAAATGTGGTTCACTCCTTCACATCATTGAACGGTCTAAATCCATCATCAAACATGTTAAAAATTGGTTCAAATTTATTCGGAACTTGCAAAGATGGTGGGCAATTCGGTTATGGAAGTGTATTTAAATTCAGTCTAAGTAATAATTCACTGAATGTAATTCATCATTTTGATAGTTCAGGGCATAATCGACCGGAATATGATATTGCATATAGAAACGGATTTATCTACGGTTCCACTTCACCTGATTGGAGCTTTGATGGATTCGTATATTCCCTCGATACATTGGGTAATAGTTTTCAGATTCTTGACAGTATAGAAAATTCCGAAAGTGGATTGTCCTTAATTAATGATGAATTATATTATTCAGAAATTAAAATTGGGAATTGTTCAGACTTTATGAAGATTGATAACAATATCCAAATTGATACCGCTCATAAATTTCATAATTATTATGGTCAAAGAAATTTTCAAGGTTTGCTTCAGATTGGTTCGGAATTGATTTTTGCAACTACCGAAAATGGTAAAGGAAATAATGGCTGCTTATGCAAGACTGATACAGGTTTTTCAAATATTGAAATTTTATACTGCCCAGAGTCAAATAATATTCCTAGTAATCTCAATGATAATATAGGTGCGAATGGAGATTATATTTACGGCTCTACAACTATAGGCGGAAGTTTTAACAAGGGCTATATATTCCGTTACTCTATGAACGATGAAAGTATTCAAATCATAAAACACTTAGATTCTAATACCGGAATTTTTTTGTCTGCTCCGAATTTTCATGGTCAAAAAATATACTTTAACTCATGGTATGGTGCTTTAAATAATCATGGTGCTATAATTGAGATTGATACCACTAACTGGAATACATCTATATTACACAGTTTTAATTTACCTAACAATCAAACAGTTTACCAAATGAAATTAATTAATAATTCCATATTTGGTATTGCAAGTTCATTTTCCTCATCATCATTAATTGAGTTTGACTTAGGGACTAACAATCTGCAGACTAATCATAACTATGCCGGCAATAATATTTCACCTTTTATAACGGTAATTAATAATTCAATTTTTGGTTTAAATGGGAGTGGTGGTACTAATTCAAATGGTATTAGATATTCAATAGACAAAACAGGCAATTCATATTTAGAAAGTTCTGAAATGTTTAATTATGGTTTAAGAACATCGTTAACTTATCAAGAAGCTTATTTTGATGGGAAAATTTGGAGTTTTGCGGATGATATGAATTCAGCAGCAAGACCAGCCTTATATTCTTTCGATCCATTCATTCCTAATATTTCAGTCATTTATACATTTCCAGAAAATCCCTTTGAATTAAGCAAAATACTTATTGTTAATGGTAGCGTTAGCTCTATCTCCGATGAATCGAAAATTGAAAATTCACTAGTCATTTACCCAAACCCTGTAATAAATACATTAAATTTCACGCTCCCTAAAAACGAAACACCAATACGGTTACGAATTATTGATTTATCTGGAAAAGAAATTATGAATACTAATCTAAATTCACTTAGTCTCAATACCTCATCATTGCAGACAGGTTTGTTTATTGGAATTTTAGAAAGTACTAATCAAACTTATTCATTTAAATTTATTAAAGATTAAAATTAACATCAAACTTTATACAGTTCCTCGTCAGTCGAGGCTGAGGAGGGCGAACTTTCCGCCATCAGCGTCATCTAACAGAGACGCTGATTGACAAAGAAGGTAAATATTATCCATGCCATATCAGTTTGACCATAGCTGTTTTAGTCAAATAATTCACACTATTTAATATTTTCAGGAAAGAGATTCCAAGAACTTCCTCCCCGAATCACTCTACGAGACTTTCGGGTTCGATCGTCTTGGAATGACGAATTCAATTGTTTTGCAGACCTTAAGTTTACTCCCTGCCTGTCCGGTTTACCCGCCGCAGGCGGGTTTAGCTGCCGAAGGTTGAGCCAAAGCATGGCATGAAGGCGAGGACAAGTGTGGGGGCAGTTATATTATTTTGTTTCTCACAATTTCAAAGCCAGTCCCAGTCTTATATTTACACCGGTCATATAACCATCCACCACACGCGTCTCCACCACAGGATTGCCCTGACTATCATTGACGACCCGGCTTTCCTCGTATACATCGCCATTGGAGCTTTTAAATTTGCTATAAGAGTAATAGGGGACAGATGCATTGATGAACATGCCGAACCGCTCTCCAAAATAATGATTCCAGGCCAGGCCAAATTGAAGTTGTAGCCCATTTGCCGTCACATAATCCTGATTGTCAAAATTTTCAAATTTTAGCCTTGTGGCTCCGATTGTAAAAAATGGCGTCAACACATTTTTATCAGAATTGACCAAACTATAGCCTGCGGTAATTCCAAAATTTTGTGATACCACTTGTTCGTTTGAATCGGCATCGGTGACAAAACCGTTTCTTTCATAATCCAGGCCCAATGAAAAAGCATCGCTGATACGATAAGAGGCTCCTAAATTTGTCAGGCCCGGTACTGCATCAGCATTTTCGGTTTCAAAGCTTTTTATGGTAAAATTATAAACGCCAAACCCTACACCGGCATGAACATCGATATTCCCCTTTTGCAGGGCCTGTGACTGAGCAGCGAAAGAAATAAAAATTACTAAGAGAGTGGATATCAATAGTTTCATAACCTTTTTTTTCTATAAAGATAACAAATCAGGAATTTGCTCAAAATCAGCGCATTTGACGCATAATTGTTAGGCCTGACGCAAAATTGACAGCCCTGATCCAAAGTTTTTACTTTTTGAATGATGGCTGTTAAAGGCCAAAGAGCATTTCACCGGAGCTTTGCAAGCATCAATTAAAAATTAAAAACACATGAGAACGTTTAAATTATTTTTCGCAATTATCGCTTTCACTTTTACTGCAAATCTGGCATTGGCCAATAATGGATTGAACCGGGTACTAATCCGTGAAAATGCCAATCATATGATCAATTTAAAAACAGAACTGGATTCTAATGACACCTTAAGAATTCTTATTAAAAGGAATAATAAGGAGCTGATTCTCGAAGATGAAATTTCCAATAAGCAGGGATTAATTAGCAAAAGCTATGATTTTAAAAAGGCGAGGTTTGGCGATTATTCTATTGCCGTCTATATCAATGATAAATTGGTAAAAACAAGCGCGCTAAGAGAGGGGCAATTTAATAAACAAGACCTTTATATTTTGAACCTCTATTAAAGGCTATTAATTACTGCCTCTCTTACAAAATCCCGGTTTAAAAATCGGGATTTTTTTGTTTTAAATCTTCCATAGTAAAAAATATTATACCTGTGTAATTACTGAATTACAAATTTACCTCTGAAGAGACTTGAATTGCTTTTAACCGAATAAAAATACAAAGAAGGGTCTAGCGCGGATACATCAATTTTAGCTGACTTTTGATTTATCATAACAGACTTCACTATAAAACCATTGACATCAAAAATTTCAAAATATACCATGTCTTCTCTTTGTTCTTCGAATTGTATAACCAAAAAATCTCTTGTCGGATTTGGGTAAATCACAGGCATTTCTTTTTTAGCATTGCTACGAAGCAATGCCGGTGAGCAATTAAATGTATTTTGCAGGGCATTGGCCATTTTATTCCATGCATTAACATCATCTCTCAAACGAATCCGTTCTTGTTCAATATGAAAAAAACGCCCATTGCTGCGTGTAGCATTTTGCATACATGGGTCTGTCTCTCCATTAATAAGTCTGCCCTGTGTATTCCAGAATCCTCTCAATCGTGTCCAACTGGTATCAATATGAGCAATTTTAAAGGTCAATACCGGATCCTGAAGTAAGAGTTCGTTTTTTAATATTGGCATAAAATCTAATGTGGGACTTTTATCTGTACCATTGCTTAAAATGACATAGGGATCGCTGCTCTGTTTTGAGAAACCGTGCAATTGTATAAAATAGGTATGGCTAAAGGTGTTTAATAGGACTTCAGTTGTTTTTTGAAACAGCGACATGGTATTATGCGCCAAATCGGAAATTCTGTAGGGCTCGGAACCGGCTCCTCCCGAGCAGCTCGAGGTGGTTCCGCTGCAACTGGAAAAAGTACTGCTATTGCATCGATGGGTACCATTGACCATAAAAAACATAGCTTCCGTCTTTTGAAAAACATGCAGCCCTTGCAAACCGGTATTGATATCTCTTATGGCATGTGGCGACTGAATGACAAGACTGCGGCAATAATTGGGATTAAAAACATAAGAACCCCAATAATTTGAATCTGCCGTTTCTAAAATATAATACTGACGATTTGGAATATCAAAAGTGTCGGTAAAATCAATGAGGTTATAAGCAATGGAATCCGCTCTCAGAGCTGCCTGCGAAATATTTCCGCTTAGCAAGTCAAGTAAGCTGCGTCCCCAGGTTTTTAAATCAGATGAATCAACCTGTACAAAATGATTGCCGCTGTCGCCTGGCATTACCGCTATTTTATTGGCGATTTCAGTATATATATAGCCGCTTCTGTGCTGCTGGGCACTGCTTACAAGTGAGAGAAATAAAATGAATAATACTGTTATCGTTTTCACTTTAATTATTTCTCTACACTTAACGCTCGCCATTTGATCCATTTATCATATTATTTCAGCCTTTTGGCAATAAATAGTTTGATTTACTTATTTTCGGGCATTATTTGCTGTACAATTTATTGAGAAAATAGCGCCAATCCATATTCAATTGCATTTCGCATCAAATTCTTCAATCAGTCTTTAACAAAAAATTATCATGAAAAATTATTTGGGAACATTTTTATTACTTATTCTATTATCAATAATCGCCGCTTGTACTAAGCAGGAGCCAAAAGAAGAAAAGATGATTGATAATCCTTTATTAATGGAATGGACAGGGCCCTACGGTGGCGTTCCTGCCTTTGACAAAATGAAACTGGAAGATGTCCGGGAAGCCATGGTTAAAGGCATGGAAATGAATCTTGAAGAAATTGAAGCCATTGCCAATAATCCTGAAGAAGCTACTTTTGAGAATACCATCGTGGAAATGGAGAAATCAGGTGCGGAACTGGACCGGGCCAGTTCTTATTACAGTATTTTCAGTGCTAATCTTTCCTCTCCTGAATTCAGGGCCATTCAGGAAGAAATAGCCCCCCTGTATTCCGAATTCAGTTCAAAAATCACACAGAATGAAAAACTCTTTAACAGAATAAAGACGGTTTATGATGCTTCTCAGGAAAATCCGCTGGAGGATGATCAGCAAAGATTAGTGGAATTGATCTATAATCGATTTGCAATGAACGGCGCGGAATTGAGTCCTGAAGACAAGGAAAAATACGCAGCCATCAATAAGGAATTATCGAGTCTTTACACCAAATTTTCAAATAATGTATTGCACGATGAAGAAAACTACATCACCTATTTGAAGGAAGATCAATTGGGAGGCTTATCCGAAGGTTTTATCAAGTCTGCGGCCAAAATAGCAGCCGATAATGGCAGGGAAGGCGAATACGCCATTGTAAATACGCGATCTTCCATGGATCCATTTCTTACCTATAGCACGGAGCGCGAATTGCGCAAGCAGGTATGGACCAATTATTATTCCAGGGGAGACAATGGCGATGAGTACGACAACAATGCCTTGATATCTGAAATATTAAAATTGAGACGGGAAAAAGTACAAATTCTCGGTTATGAAAATTATGCCGAATGGCGATTGCAGGACAGAATGGCCAAGAAACCCGAGAATGCCATTGCGCTAATGGAAGCGGTTTGGCCCGCGGCCATTGCCAGAGTGGAAGAAGAGGTAGCCGATATGCAGGCCATCGCCGATGCCAATGGAGATAACATTACAATTGAACCCTGGGATTATCGCTTTTATGCCGAAAAGGTGAGAAAAGCCAAATACGATCTCAATTCGGAAGAAGTAAAGCAATACCTTCAGCTCGATAAATTAACCGATGCCATGCATTATGTGGCCGGTGAATTGTTCAATTTTGAATTCAAACCCGTGGAAGAAGGCAAGGTGCCCGTGTTTCACGAAGATGTAAAAGTCTGGGAAGTCAATGATAAAAGCACTGGCGAAAACATAGGTTTGTGGTATTTGGATCCCTATGCCCGACAAGGCAAACGCTCAGGGGCCTGGGCCATGACATTCAGAGGGCATACTACCTTTAACGGTCCGGAAAATGTATTATCTACTAACAATTCAAACTTTGTAAAGCCTGCACCGGGAGAAGCCTTACTTGTTTCCTGGGATGATGCCACTACGTTTTTTCACGAATTTGGTCATGCTCTGCATGCATTGTCTTCAAATGTGAAATACCCAACTCTGAATGGAGGAGTACGGGATTATACAGAGTTTCAATCCCAGCTATTAGAAAGATGGTTGTCTACCGATGAAGTGATCAACAATTATTTGGTGCATCATGAAACAGGCGAACCCATCCCGGCAGAGCTGGTACAGAAAATCAATAATGCCGGTACTTTTAACCAGGGATTTTCTACCACCGAGTATTTAGCCTCGGCCATAATGGATATGAAATTTCATTTGGCAGATCCCGAAGGAATTGATCCGGATGCCTTTGAAAGAGAACAGCTTGAGGCATTGAATATGCCAGAGGAATTGGTAATGCGACACAGAACGCCACATTTTGGACATGTCTTTTCAGGCGAAGGTTATGCGACCGCCTATTACGGATACATGTGGGCCGATGTGCTCACTGCCGACGCAGCCGAAGCATTTGCAGAAGCTCCCGGTGGTTTTTACGATAAAGAATTGGCAGGAAAATTGGTCGAATACCTCTTTGCTCCAAGAAATGCCATAGAACCCGCAGAAGCCTATCGCTTGTTTAGAGGCCGCGATGCCAAAATCGAAGCCTTGATGAGAGACAGAGGTTTTCCTGTCAGTGAAGAAGGTTAATAAATAGATCTTAAAAGAGAAATCCCCGTCTAATGCTACATAGTAGATTCTGGACGGGGATTTTTTTTTTGATTGCATTAAATGCAGTTTGCGTATTGCAATGCTCAGAGATTTATTCTCAAACCCGTAGTTAAAGAAAGAGGATAGAGCATGCCGATGTTTTTGACAATATCAGCTCTCAATTTAATTGGAATAGCTACTTTATCAGATATAGGAATATAATAATTACCTGAAATTAGGAATCCAAGGGTCATCCCATCGATAAAATTTAATTCAGGTCCCAGATCAAGTGAAAACATGTTATTGGAACCGATTCTGATAAAAGGTGTAATTCTCGTACAGGAAACATCGTATTCCCGGTAAATGCGTTGCGATCCAAAAGGCACACTGACCGAGTACCAATACAAATACTGATACATGATCTCAGTACCAAAACCAATATTGCTGACAGAGGCAAATACGAATTGCCCGCCAAAACCGTAATTAAAAGTGCTCCAGTCCGTGGCAAAAGTTCCGGCAATTTCATCTTCTTCAATAATCGCATCGATGTCCACAAAGGTGCCACCTACAGAAAGATTTAGTTCCAATGATCCTTGGGCATGAATATTAAATGAGATCAGGCTAAGAATGAGAAGTATTATTGGGCTTTTCATGGGACTGAAAATTGAATTAAAAAAACCGGAGGCATTTTTCAGATATAAGCAAAATCTTTCTTTACCGGATACGGTTATGAAAGCACCCTGGAGCGTGGAAATTCCTTGATGAAATTAAGGAAAATTTGCTTAAAAGAATGAGATTTGGCTAAATAAGCTTCTCCAATTAAATAATCAATACTAACATCCAATCATCCCATAGAAATAGACCAATTCTTGTTCAACGGGTTCTGATTTAGAGTTTTTGGCGCTTTTCCATTGCCCTGAAGTGGATAGAATCAGTTCTTTCATTTTATCATCGAGCGATTCAAGCCCACAGGAAGAAGCCATTCTGATATTTTCAATCGAACCTTCGGTGCTCACAACAAAGTGCAACATGCCGGATTTCAATTCGTTTTTACCAATTTCAGAAGTTCTGTTAATGCTGTTACTTTTCAGGTATTCAATTAATTTTTCTTTGCCCTCTATATATTCGGCTTGCTGTTCGGGAACCACCGTGATATAATAAACCAGATTGTAATCTATCGCATTTTCTTCGCCCTCTATTATTCTTTTACATTGAGCATGTATATTAAAATCGGATGAATACTTCAAGGTTTTTAAGAGCGCCAATTGGGATGCGCTTAGCATTTTACCATTGGATGCTTCCGTGATTTCTCCCGATTCCCCAAATACGGATACCTGTACATTTTCAAATGAATGAAAGATTTTTCCCTTATTGTCCGGGATAAGATCGTTTACGGTTTTCGCCGCTCTGATTTGATCTAAGCTTAAGTTATTATTAAAGCGAGTACCCAGGCCATAGCCAAAGTCGGGATTGGGCTCATTCATAACAGGATAAAGACTTTGATTTACATTTTGCTGTGGAATACAACAGGCTTCATTTTTCTGAACTTTCGGATTATTTCCAAATAAGTTAAAGCCAAAAAAGCAAATGCTTAATACAGGAATTATAATGCCAATGTTTATGAATAGCTTTTTCATCGTTTTTTGAATTGTTTGAATCAAATCTATGTATTCCGGCCCCTAGAGACTGTTAAGCAATGTAAAATGATGTAAATTTTATGTAAATCAATATAAATTAAACAAGATTCGGGTAGTTTTACACTATGCAATCCCTAAGGAAATACGTTTTGCTCTTCCTGGTATTAGCTCTCTTTTTGATTTACAAAGAAGTAGATGCAAACAATAACTATGATCAAAAACATATAAAAGTTGCCCTGAGAATGATCGGCCATCAGGTTTTGTTAAGCAGCGGAGACAGCACATCAAGGGTCTTGCCCATTCTCGAGGAAAATGGGAAATACCGCATTCGTTTTGAAAATGCCATTTCCTATGATCCCGAAGTTTTGTCCAGCGTAATCGATTCATTTGTTGCAGAGACCAATCTGGCTGAGTCGTATATACTGGAGGTAGAAAACTGTGAAAGCAGGGAAGTGGTTTACAGTTTTCAAATAGAAGAGGAAAAAGCGTCGAGCATCGTACCCTGTCAGTCCCGACTGCAGCCGAAGGGCTGTTATGAATTGCTATTTACCTTAACAAAAGGAGCCATCATTGATCCAATTTCAAAGGAAGATAGCATTCAGGCGGGAATTGATAAAGATAAATCCAAACTCTTTTTAATATTCATTCCACTTTCATTGGTGATATTTTTCGGTCTTCTTTGGTACTATCAAAAAAATGCCAAAAAAACAAACCATTTGATCGCTTTGGGAAAGTATCAGTTTGATAAGCAGCACACCGAGCTCAGGTATAAAGGAAAAAAGATAGAACTCACCTCAAAGGAAGCAGATTTACTTGATTTGCTTTACAGCAATGCAAACTCCACCGTGGAAAAAGAAAGTATTTTATCAAAAATATGGTCGGATGAAGGCGATTACATCGGTCGAACCCTCGATGTCTTTATATCGAAACTTAGGAAAAAATTGAATTTGGACCCGGATTTAAAAATCGTGAATATTCGAGGAGTGGGTTATAAGTTGATAATTAATAAATAATTCCTCGAAATGGAGCAGTTTAGATTTTAAAAAAAAGACAAGCTATCTTTTGCTCTCTTTTAAACTTCAAAAAAAGGATAAAATTAATGGACTGTAAGAAGCTAATAATTTACGTAATTTGCCCGCTTTATTAGCATCATATGGCGCATCAATCAATAGGTAATTATATCCGACACGAGCTTGAAGATAATTTCATCATTTTATATACTGACAACGGAAAAATTCGCATTGGGGAAATGGAATTTGGGGCCCTAAGAGTTCAGGCGGCTAGAAATGAGGAAGATTTTAATGATTTTTCCTATGCAGTGAATAATTCAGAAAGAAAGTCAATTAGCATTGCTTCCGAAAACAAAAAAGAACTAATTCTGCATAATCAATATTTTGATACACGTGTAAGCAAGTTTCCTGTGAGAGTATCTTTTATTAAAAAGGATGGAACTATCATCAATTCAGATGAGCCCGCTTTCGGTATCGCCTGGGATGGGGAGGAGGTTTGTAATTATAAAAGCCTGAACAAGGGTGAGATTTTTACCGGAATGGGAGAGAAGACCGGACCTTTAAACAAGGCTGGCAGACAGTATCAGCACTGGAATACCGATGAATTTGGTTATCATTCGGATACCGATCCGCTCTATACTTCCACACCCTTTTATTTTGCAAAAAACGCAAAGAACTGGTATGGAATATTTCTCGACAACAGTTCAAAAACCACTTTCAATTTTGGTGCATCCAATCACCGCTTTAGTTTTTTTAAAGCTGAAAGAGGCCAATTAAACTATTATTTCTTTCATTCCGATGATCCTTCAGAAATACTAAAACAGTATTGTCAATTGACCGGATTTACATCAATTCCACCCAAATGGAGTCTGGGTTATCAGCAATGCAGGTATTCTTATTACCCGGCAAGCGAATTATTGAATCTGGCAGAGAATTTTAGAGACCGACAAATCCCGGCTGATGTACTTTATTTGGATATCCATTATATGGATGCCTATAAAGTGTTTACATGGCATCCGGAGCGCTTTGCTCAAGCCCGAGAAATGCTTTCCTTATTAAAAAAGAAGGGTTTTAAAGTAGTCGTCATCATCGATCCCGGTGTTAAAATAGAAAAGGGTTATGCTGTAATGGAAGAAGGGATAAAGGAAAATGTATTTTTAAAATACCCGGATGGTGAAAAATATTCGGGTGAAGCCTGGCCCGGAAAAATATACTTTCCTGATTTCACAAAGGAAAAAGCGAGAAAATGGTGGGCCAATTATTTTAAAAACCTGGTAGAAGATGGCATTGACGGATTCTGGAATGATATGAACGAGCCGGCCGTTTGGGGCAAGAATGTACCTGACCTTGTAGAATTTGAATACGATGGACACAAGGGAAATCACAAGCTGGCACATAATATTTACGGTATGCAAATGGCGCGTTCTACTTTTGAAGGTGCTGAGCAGGCTTTGGCTGGAAAGCGACCCTTTGTACTGACAAGATCAGCTTTTTCGGGTATACAGCGTTATGCAGCAGTATGGACAGGCGACAATGTTTCCAATGAGGATCATTTATTTTTGGGCGCTCGACTCATTACTCAATTGGGATTGGCCGGAGTACCCTTTTCAGGAAATGACATCGGTGGATTTATTGGAGAATCGGATATTCCACTTTTCAGAAGATGGATTGCTTTGGGTGCTTTTACGCCTTTTTATCGCGGTCATACCATGATCAATTCACGGGATGCGGAACCCTGGTCTTTTGGAGAAGAAGCAGAAGAAATAGCCAGGAATTACATCACGCTGAGGTATATATTAATGCCTTATATCTATTCCTGTTTTTATCAACACAGTCAGAATGGGTCCCCATTAAACAAAGCGCTTTTATTGGATTTTCCACAAGATGAAAATATATTTAAAGGAGAATTTCAAAATCAATACCTCTTCGGGCCGTCGCTTTTAGTCTGTCCGGTAGGTCCCCATCAATCCTTATTAAAGGTGTATTTGCCCAAGGGCGACTGGTACGATTTCTTTACAGACAAAAAGTACAAAGGAGAAGAGGAGTATATAATTGAATGTCCAAACGATAAACTTCCGGTGTTTGTAAAAGCCGGGGCCATAATTCCGGGTCAAAATCCAGTTCAAAACAATTCCGAAAAAAACGATGGGGAGTTAATTCTTCATTTGTACAAGGGAAAAAGCAATTCGGAATTTGAACTCTACGAAGACGATGGCGAAACCTACGCTTATCGCAATGGCGCTTATGCTTTAAGACATATTCAATATGATCCAAAAGCATCCTCTCTTTTAATTGCTCAACAAAAAGGGACTTATAAATCCGATTTCAAAACAGCAAAACTTTATTTACATGGATTTGAAGCTGAATCGCTTAAGCTTGGAGAGAAGTCATTAAAAGTTAAAAAAGAAGATTTCCGTTTTATTGAGCCGGTATCGAACTTTGACCCATTCGAAGATGCTGCGGATAAAAGCAAGATTATTAAAGATTTGGCTTTTGTAAGCTTTGATTTTGTTAAAGATGAAATAAAGATCAGAATCTAATAATTGACGTCTTTCCATCCAGTTTCTATTCCCGGATTTTAACCGTGATTCCAATAATACAGCTATTCCCGGAAATTATTCGGGGTCTCAATCGTGCAGCTATTCCCGGATATTATCCGGGATCTCTCTCTCACCCACAAAATCATCAAATAAATCCCGCCAATTAGGGTTGATACTTTCAATCAGTTCATTCTTCCATTTCCGTTTCCATCGTTTCAATAAATATTCCCTATGCAAAGCTTCATCGGCACTATTGTGCGACTCGAAATAAACTAATTTATTGACCTTATATGTCTTTGTAAACTTCCCTTGCAGTCCATTTTTATGTTTAAGCGTTCTTCTATAAATGTCATTGGTAAAGCCTGTATAAAGGACATTATTATTTTTATTGCTCAAGATATAAACGTAAAACACCTGAAACATCCTCAATAATATTGAAATTGGCATTTGATAAATTTCAAAATATGTAGGAGACCCCGCATATCATGCGGGGATAGACTTTTAATTGATAAATACCAATTACATTTTTCTGAGCCTGCCTTATTGATATGCAAATTGCCTTTGAAAATTATCAACAAGAATCAGTTACTATTCCCGGATCTCATCCTGTATCTCAATCGCGCAGCTATTCCCGGAAATAATCCGGGATATCATCCTGTATCTCAATCGCGCAGCTATTCCCGGATACTATCCGGGATATCTTCCTTGATCTCTCTCAACAAAAAATACTTCACAAAGAGAATAGTTAACAATTAAATAATCTGCTGATTATTGTAAATTGAACAGACTTATATCTAGTTTTGCAAAGTCAAATTAAATTAGCGATGGCAATTAAAAAACAGTATTTCAAAACAAAAAAAGAGTGTAAGGTCACATTTTCCTTACCAGTAAAAGCAGCAGGCAAAGCAAAGAAAGTATCAGTGGTTGGTGATTTCAATGATTGGAAATCAAACGCCAATCCCATGAAGAAATTTAAAACAGGAGAGTTCAAAACAACACTCTCTTTGGAAAAAGATAAAGAATATCAATTCAGATATTTAATCGATGGGAAATCATACGAAAACGACTGGGAAGCAGATAAATATGTTCAAAGCCCTGTATCGGGAGAAGAAAACTCAGTGGTCATATTATAATATCATGTAAACCTAAAATTAAAGCCCGCTTTTGCGGGCTTTTTTTTGATCTTTTATGTCATCGCTATTGGATGTACAAATTATCTACCAGAATATCCATTTGGACAAAATCTCCATTCGTGTCTTTGGGATTCCACATGGCGAATGGTATGGCTAGCTGGCTGAGATCAAGACCGGAGAAATCGGCCATTGGAATAGAATACTCCATCCAACCGTTTCCGATATCTGTACCGGTATAGTTTACAAGGAATACTGCCGCAGCGGTGGTCTGATTCGGGCTTTCGAGTTTAATTTCCACATCGTTTAAATCCGCCTGGGTATTGATGGAAAAATGCAAATTTCCACCCGATACAGAACTAAAATCTACCGGATTATCTAAAGTAAAAAATGCCCCACCCCAGGCTCCGCCTGGATATTTTAGCAATACGCTGGAATCACCGTCAATAGCTTCGGGTGACACCAGAATTTCTGGTTCACCACCACCGCCAAAGACCATAACATCAATGGCGCCAAAATCTTCATATCCCTCTTTTACGGCATTGTCTGCTATACTCGCTTCTATAAACTGCCCGATGGTTTCTTCTTGTGGATCGAGCACAGGTGGGGCAGAAGGGTTCAGATCATCTTTTGAATAAACTCTTACATAATCAACTAGCATTTCCTGTGGAAATGAAGTATTTGCATCGGGATTTCCCGGCCAAAAGCCACCAACAGCTACATTTAGGATTAAATAGTGCTCTCTCAGAAATTCCTTCATGTCATCTTCTATTGGAACCTGATTGGTTAATATGCCGTCCACATAAAAGGACATTGATTCAGGGGTCCAATCCAAACGGAACATATGATAGTCTTCACTAAATGAGCCTGAAGAAAGAATTTGAGTTCCCTGTTGCTCACCTTTTGATGTATTGTCTACTGTACCTTCTACATAATGAACCGTGCTGTAAATTTGACTGGTATTATCACCTAGCATTTCAAAGATGTCGATCTCTCCGCATCCCGGCCAATCAATTTCGCTTCTGTTGGTTCCTAAAGTCCAAAAAGCAGGCCATAGGCCTTTGCCTTCCGGTAATTTAGCTTTGGTTTCAATTCTACCAAAGCGCGCATTAAAAGTACCATTGGTGGTCATTTTTGCCGAGGTATAGTTTCCTCCAGATTCAAGAGCGGTGATGGCGAGTACTGAATTTCCGTCATCTTCCTTTATCGATGAATTGGCCTCATCAGTGGTATAAATTTGCAATTCTGCATTTCCCCAACCTGCAGGAAGGCCGAAATCAGTGCCATCTCCTGTTTCATAGACCCATTTTGAGGCATCAATCTCATTAGAGTTGAATTCGTCATTCCATATGAGTGTATAACCTGCATACTGGGTAATATCGGAAGTAGTGTCATTTGGCGTGGGAGTGCCGGAGTTTCCATTGTCATCATCAGATCCACATGCGATTAACAATGATAACCCTATGGCATAAAATACTTTTTTCATAGTCTTTGATTTAATTAAACTTAAAAATAGCCAATACATGGCTAAGCTCTAATTCATAAACTACATCAAAAACACATCAATCCGCTTATTTTCTCTCTTTATTACCAGATTTTTTGTTCATCATTAAATAATCATCCTAAAACCCTGGTGTCTTCCTTTTCTTTATCCACGGAATCGAGATCGAGATTAATGTATTTAGCCAGATCAAAAAGAAAGGCATCACGACCTATGATATAAAGGTTTTTATGAAGGATTCTAAAAACAATATCCTGAAGCTCGTTTAATTCGGGATACACACCAATTTCATTCAACAAGGGAAGGGCTTCCCAGAGATTTTTAAGAATCTTAGGAATTTGAAATGATTTTTTTCCCTCTTCAACCAGTTTATTGAGTTTTCTTGTGGCTAAATAATCAAGCAAAACCGTATTGACCTTGAAATCCCATTTTTTAACTTCGGAAATAGAATCCTGTAGATCATCTATTGGAATTAAATCTCCATTGTGTTCAAGACAAGCTGTAAGCCGGTAGTCAATTTCAGTTTCTAAATTTTTAAGAAGAATATCCGGAATTTTCAAATTGGATTTTGACATCAGGTTCATCAGAGAATAGTTATTGCTATTCAATTTTTTAAGAGAAGCCATGGCCTCTTCTGATTTATCCTCGAGAACGCGTTCCAGTAATTTGTGCTGCTCATCCTTCAATAAATTGAAAAAGGAAAAACTCTTATGTCGGAAATTATCCTTGATCAATTGAATCACTAAGGCAATGTTTGAAGACTCAAAGGCTTCTTTGATTTGAATGACCAATCCGCTAAATTCGTCCTTGTTCAATGCATCCGATGCATTTCCTATAAGATGATGATTACCAAGGTATAGTATTGCAAAGCTAAAGTGTTTATTTGATAAAGTTACTCTTGATTTCACCTTTGTCCTACCCAGGGCAACCACCTGACTTCCGCCTTTAAATCTGTGATATTCCTCTGAACTGGAATCATAATTTAACACTGTCAATTGCTTATTGTCTTCCTGGAATAAAGAACTTACGGCATAGTGCATACCCACCTGTGTTAAACTCAGTCGTTTGGGCATTACGAAGCGTTCGTAGATCGCTTTGCCATTGTCATATTCTACGACGTTGCTAGGAATTTTTTCAAGCAGTTTTTTGAATTTCTGGTCGAGACTTTCTTTGGTTACATCATAACGCAATTGAATTGCCCTATTGGCGTATTGTAATATTTGCACGGTTTCAATGCCCGAAATTTCATCAAAAAACCAGCCGCAGGAGGTGAACATGTAAAGGGCTTGTCTTTGCATCTCCAACAAGCGAATGAGTTTGGTTTTTTGGATGTCGCTCAATTCAGGATTGACATATTTTTCAATAAAGAGATTGATTCGCTCGGGTGATCGTTTATACAAAACTTCAATGTATCTGTTTCGCAAAAACCAGCCATCGATTTTGTACTCTGAAGTCAATTCTTCAAAACTCTTAATCAGTTCATCCCTGAGCCAATCGAGCGATTCTCTCAGAGGTTTACGCCATTTCTGATGCCAGCCAGGATTCATACCTGAATTACAGCCACAGTTATCCCTCCATCTTTCTACGCCATGAGCACAGCTCCATGAACTATCCTCGTAAATCTCCACTTCATGGTCAACTTCAAAAAGTCTTAAAAACTGGCTGTAATTGGTAATAGTGGCCAATTCATGATCTTCAATATAACGGATGCAATAGGCAAGCGCCATATCTCCGTTTTTATGATGATGTCCGTAAGACTCTCCATCAGTGGCTATATGGCTTAGTTCTACACCTTTTTCATAATGAAAGCCATCAGTGAGACGATGAGCGAATTTTTTACCATCATTCAGAACTCCTTTAAAAGCCACTTCCTGGGAACGTTCTCCATCATAGAAAAACAAATAAATGCTTTTTCCGCTTGGCAGATTACATTTATAAGGCCTTTTTGTATCGATGCCTTTTTCCCATTTGCTATCGCCAATTTTGCGATAATGTTTTGCCTGGGAAGGTGCCAGTATGGTATATTTAACGTCATTTTCAGCCAGCACTTCAAGCGTTTCAATATCAACAGCTGTTTCTGCCAGCCAGATGCCTTCGGATTTTCGACCAAAACGCTGTTCAAAATCGTAAAGTCCCCAAATTACCTGGGTTTCCTTGTCCCTGCGATTGGCCAGAGGCATGATGATGTGATTGTAAACCTGGGCTATGGCGGATCCATGACCGTCAAAATGTTCCTGACTCAGTTTGTCAGCTTCGATAATGCTCTGATAAACCTTTGGCATTTTATGTTCCATCCAGGAAAGGAGGGTAGCACCGAAATTAAAATTGATCTTGGAATAATTATTGACAATATCCGTGATCTTTCCTTTGTCATTCAATATACGCGACACGCCATTGGGGCCGTAGCATTCATTGGTAATGCGGTCGTTCCAGTCGTGATAAGGTTGAGCTGATTCCTGAAGTTCTATTTCTTCCAGCCATGCATTCTCTCTAGGCGGCTGGTAAAAATGTCCGTGAATACAGACATATTTCTTGTCCATAAATTATTGTCTTTTTAAAATAGTAAGGCCCAGTGGCGGTATTTTGGCAGACATTGAATATGGTCTACCATGTTTACCTTCCTTAATGCTTTCCAGTGTTTTTTCATTGCAAAACCCACTTCCCCAATATTCCTTTTGGTCTGAATTAAAGATTTCTTTCCACTTGCCTTTCTCCGATACGCCAAATTGATAATTCTCCTTGGCATCGGGCGTAAAATTACACAATACTATTAAGTTATTTTTAGCATCATCGCCTTTTCTGATGTAAGAAAGAATTGAATTTTCGTGATCGTTCAGTTCGATCCATTCAAAGCCATCTTGTTCAAAGCTTTTTTCATACAAGGCAGGTTCTGCCTTATAAAGTTTGTTTAAATCCCGTACGAGCGCCTGAATGCCTTTGTGGGGCTCAAATTCCATAAGATCCCATCGAAGGCTATTGTCGTGTTTCCACTCGGAAGTCTGGCCTATTTCATCACCCATAAAAAGGAGCTTGGTACCCGGGTGGGTGTACATATAGCCATAGAGAAGACGCAAGTTGGCAAACTTTTGCCATTCGTCTCCCGGCATTCTTTCAATAATCGCCCCTTTGCCATGAACTACCTCATCGTGAGAAAGCGGAAGCATGAAATTTTCTGAAAAAGCATAGGCCAGACTAAAGGTTATTTTGTTGTGATGATACCTTCTGAAAAGGGGATCTTCCTTGAAATACTCAAGGGTATCATTCATCCAACCCATCATCCATTTCATACCAAAACCGAGACCGCCGGCAAAAATGGGTCTGGAAACGCCGGGAAATGAAGTTGATTCTTCGGCAATGGTTTGTACATCGGGAAATTTTTCATAAACACTCATGTTCATGTCTTTGAGAAATGAAATCGCCTCTAGATTTTCTCTTCCACCGAATTCATTGGGTATCCACTCGCCTTCTTTTCTCGAATAATCGCGATAAAGCATGGAAGCCACAGCATCTACGCGCAAGCCGTCCAGGTGAAAACGGTCAAGCCAACAATGTGCACTCGAAATCAGAAAAGAACGAACCTCATTTCTTCCATAATTAAAAATATAACTTTCCCAGTCGGGGTGAAAGCCTTCCTGAGGGTTTTCATGTTCATACAATGCCGATCCGTCAAAACGAAATAATCCATGCGCATCACCCGGAAAATGGGATGGCACCCAATCCACAATGACGCCAATACCTTCCTGATGAAATCGATCGACCAGGTATTGAAAGTCGCCCGGTGTGCCAAATCGCGAAGTCGGCGCGAAATAGCCATGGATCTGATAGCCCCAGGAACCAAAAAAGGGATGCTCCATGACAGGCATTAATTCCACATGGGTAAAATTCAAATCCTTGACGTAATTCACCAATTGATCCGCCATTTCCACATAGGACAGACTTTCGTCGGGTTTGTCCAGTTTTCTTCTCCAGCTTCCCAGATGAACCTCATACACAGAATATGGCTGATTGAGCGCATTGTTCTTTTTCCTCGACTTCATCCACTTGGAATCCTTCCAGTGGTATTCCTCATCCCAAATCACCGAAGCCGTTTTTGGTGGCACCTCCCATAGCTTGGCAAATGGGTCACCTTTTTCAATTAATTCGCCGCTTTGCGTTTCGATTGAATATTTATAGGTTTCGCCCTTAACAAGATCGGGGATAAAACCCTCCCAAATACCCGAACTGTCCCAACGGTTAAAGAGTTGATGGCTGTGTTTATTCCAGCCGTTAAAACTTCCGATAACGTTAACTGATTTTGCATTCGGAGCCCAAACAGCAAAGTATACTCCCTTTTGTTTCTTTTCATCGATGAGGTGAGCACCAAGTTTTTTATAGAGTTCAAAATGTTTGCCTTCGCGAAAAAGATGGATATCTAAATCGCTGAGTAGAGTGTATGCCTGGACCGTATTCATTGAACAAAGATGCGTTTTAGATTTGGATTGGAAAATTAAAATAAATCCAATAAGATTTAAACAGAATTTTTTGTTCGGATCAATTTTTCAATCCATCTCAAAAATTCCTTATATTCAAATATAAATGCTAATTTGAGAAGCGTCTTAATACGATCGACATGTCAAAAAATCTCAGTGAATTATCCGGTAGAAAAGGACTAAAAAACAATCTCTTTGACAAACTCGGTCATTTGGCCATTGAAAATGATGGGACACCGGATCCGAAAAAGCTGGATGAACTGGCTGAGGAGTTTCTTTTCGGCAAGGCCAATACCTATGGAACTACCACTTTTTACGATTTTCTTAAACCCGATAACAAAGGAAAAAAAGTATACATCTGCAATGGCTCTACCTGTTTATGCGCCGGCACTCAGGAAAACCTGAAAAATGAACTTAAAAGACATTTTAAGGAAGAAGAAATTGGACATATGTGCTGTTTGGGGAGATGCCATGAAAATTCCTCATTTCATTACAAAGGCAATAATTACTCTGCCAAATCACATGAAGAAATTGATACAATTGTAAAAGAGGGATTACATTCTAAAGACAAATATCATGTAGAAGCATTGGATGAGGCCATATTGACAAGGCCATTTGAAGGTATTGAAAAACACTACGCTCCTTTGATCCGGGAATTAAAAAAAGACGGAGCAGAAGTATTGGAAGAAATAAAAAATTCAAAAATAAGGGGTCGGGGAGGTGCAGGATTTCATATGGGTAAGAAATGGGAATTCTGCCGAAATGCTAAAAGCAAGGAAAAATTCATTATTTGCAATGGGGACGAAGGGGATCCCGGAGCTTATTCCGATCGCTATTTGTTGGAAGAAAGGCCGCATTCCGTTCTTTTTGGAATGATGATCGCCGGCCATTGTATCGGCGCTGAGTGGGGCATAGTCTATATCCGCGGTGAATACCCGGAATCGGTATCTGCCATTGAAAATGCCGTTGAAGAGCTTCGTAAAAACGATTTATTGGGAAAAGACATTTATGGAACCGGATTCAATTTCGATTTTAAAGTCATCAGAGCACAGGGTTCTTACATCTGTGGAGAAGAAACGGCACTTATCAATTCCATTGAAGGACAAAGGCCGGAAGTCAGAACAAGACCACCATTTCCTGCAATTTCTGGACTTTTTAACAAACCAACGGTGGTCAACAATGTGGAGACGCTGGCCGCAGTGCATTTCATCCTTGAGGAAGAAAGCGAAGATTTTCACGAATTCGGTACGGAGCACTCCTCGGGGACAAAACTGGTTTGCCTTGACAGCTTTTTTAACCGACCCGGACTTTATGAAGTGCCTATGGGAACACCTTTACTCACCGTCATCAATGATCTGGGCAAGGGTTTTAGGGAAAATGTTAAAGCGCTGCATATAGGAGGCCCCCTGGGAGGCATTGTACCGGCCGAGAAATTTTCGGATCTAAGTATAGATTTTGAATCATTTGCCGAAAACGGTTTTTTATTGGGACATGCCGGAATGGTAAGTATCCCGGAATCATTCCCAATAGTGAAATACCTGGAGCATCTTTTAGAATTTGCGGCAGATGAAAGTTGTGGCAAATGTTTTCCATGCAGATTGGGTACACATCGGGGTTATGAAATGTTTAAAAAAGCTCAGGAAGACAGTAGTTTTAAAATGGATCGCTACCTCATTGATGATCTTTTACACACCCTGGAAATCGGATCGCTTTGCGCGCATGGTGGAGGGATTCCTTTGCCCGTAAAAAATGCACTGCATTATTTTAACGATGAATTAAAAGCCTATTTCAAATAAGAAGAACATGACTAAGATAGCCTATATCAACGACCGCCCATTTGAAATTAAAGCAGAGGAAACAATTCTATCATTTGTAAGACGTGTGGAAGGAAAAAGAGATGCCATTCCGACGCTTTGCGATGCACCAAACCTCGAACCTTTTGGTTCCTGCAGGGTCTGTAGCGTTGATGTAGCCAATGAAAAAGGTGGAAAAATAATAACCGTGGCATCATGCCATATTCCTATTTCGGAAGGTCAGTATGTTTACACAGATTCCCCAAATGTACAGCGTTTGAGAAAAAATATTATGGAGTTGGTATTGACTGATCATCCTTTGGATTGTCTCACCTGTGAAGTCAATGGCAATTGCGAATTACAGGATGTAGCCGCAAGAGTCGGAATAAGAGAGGTGCGCTATCCGGAAGGGGATAACCATTTGGACAGGGAAAAAGACAAATCGCATCCCTATATGACCTCAGACTTATCCAAGTGTATTAATTGTTATCGCTGTGTACGGGCTTGCGATGAAGTGCAGGGAGAAATGGTGCTGACAATGGCTGGTAGAGGATTTGACAGTAAAATTGCCAAGGGTGCGGATGTCAGTTTTTTTGAATCGGATTGTGTGTCATGCGGCGCTTGTGCTCAGGCCTGTCCTACATCCGCAATTTCTGATGTGTTTCAATCCAAGGCTGTTCAGGCAAAAGAAACGACCAGAACCATTTGCACCTATTGTGGTGTGGGTTGCAATCTTGAAATCAGCACAATAAACGGCGAAATCAAATCCATACAGGCGCCATATGAAGCAGAAGCCAATGCCGGGCATACATGTCTTAAAGGGCGTTATGCATTTAAATTCTACGATCACCCGGATCGCATAAAGTCTCCATTGATCAAACAGAAGGATGGCAAATTCAAGGAAGTATCATGGGATGAAGCCTATGATTTCATAGTAGATAAATTTAATCAATTAAAGAAAGATCATGGTCCGGATTCCATAGCCGGTATTTCTTCGGCACGAACACCCAATGAAGAAAATTACCTGATGCAAAAATTTATGAGAGCAGTGATTGGTTCAAACAATATAGATTGTTGTGCCAGGGTATGCCATTCGCCGACGGCATTGGGAATGCAAAGAACATTCGGAACAGGTGCAGCTACCAATTCCATAAAGGATATAGAAAAAACAGATTGCATATTTATAATTGGCGCAAATCCTACTGATGCTCACCCTGTTACGGGTGCTAAATTAAAGCAAAAGTTAATGAAAGGTATCACCGGCATTGTGGTGGATCCAAGAAAGATAGAATTGGCCAAATACGCTTCTTATCATTTACAACTAAGACCGGGTACCAATGTGGCCTTGCTCAATATGATGTTGTATTTCATTCTTTCCGAAGGTTGGGAAGATAAGGAGTTTATCGAAAACAGATTGGAAGGCTGGGAGGATTTTAAAAAGGGTATACTCAGCATTGACATCGATGAAATGGAGAAAATTACCGGTGTCGATAAAGAATTGGTTAAAGAAGCAACAAAAGCCTATGCAAGTGCCAAGTCAGCAATGGAATTTCATGGATTAGGCGTAACAGAACACAAGCAGGGGACATTTGCCGTTCAATTGATAGCTGATCTCGCTATGATCACAGGGAATATTGGCAAAGAAGGTGGCGGCGTAAATCCACTCAGGGGCCAAAACAATGTGCAGGGTGCAGCAGATATGGGTGCACAGCCGCATCAGGGTGCAGGATATCTCGATGTTACGGATCCGCAAATCAATAAAAGATACAGGGAATTTTACGCTTCTGACATCGTCCCTTCGCATATTGGATACAAGATCCCTGAAATGTTTGATGCTGCTATTGAAGGAAAACTCAAGGCCTTATGGTTGATTGGTGAAGATGTGGTTCAAACCGATCCCAATACCAATAAAGTTAGAAAAGCGCTTGACAGTTTGGAATTACTGGTCGTTCAGGAATTGTTTATGACAGAAACTGCCGAACATGCCGATGTAATTCTGCCGGGAGCATCTTTCCTTGAGAAAGAAGGCACCTTTACCAATGGTGAAAGAAGAATTCAGCGTGTTAATAAAGTGGTAGAGCCATTGGAAGGTACCAAACCCGATGGACAGATCATCGTGGATATAATGAACAGAATGGGTTATTCTCAGCCTGATTACACGGCTGCGGGAGTTTTGAAAGAAATTGCGGGCATCGTTCCATTCTTTGCCGGCGTAACCTGGGAAAATCTTGGGGATAATGGCAAACAGTGGCCTGTATTACCCGATGGCACGGATTCACAGATTCTTCATCAGAAAGATTTCAAAAGAGGCAAGGGTAAATTATTTTTTATCCCCTTTGAAGAAAGCAACGAAATCCAAAAACACGGAAAAGACTATCCATATATCATTACTACAAACAGAGAACTCGAGCATTACAATTGCGGTGCCATGACGCGTAGAACCGGAAATCTGGATATTCTGACCGAGGATGTATTGCTTATCAATCCTGAGGATGCCAAAAAGGAGGGATTAAAAGACGGAGATATGGTATGCGTGGAAAGCCCAAGAGGAAAAGTAGACATAAAAGCTAAAGTGAGCGATGAGATGAAACCGGGTATTCTGAGCTCGACATTCCATTTTCCGGAGATCATGTTAAATATCATCACCTCAGATGAGCATTGTTCAGAAGCCATGTGCCCGGAGTACAAGGTGGTGAGCTGCAGAATTCGCAAGGCACGTAAAACGCAAAATCGCAAAGCGGGTAAAATAGAAATGATAAAATAACCATTTATTCTGTCGAATTGAGTGTCTGAAATCCTGGTAGTCCCCCAAAAACTGGTCCTCGTTACAAACGAGGACTAGATAGGGAGCCAGTTATGAAAATCCTCGTTACAAACGAGGACTAGATAGGGGTATTAAATGAAAAAATCAAAGGCTGATTTTCAATTTGCAAAAGACTGGTTCGCTGAAAAAAACTGGAGACAATTTCCTTTTCAAGAGGAGGTTTGGAAGGCTTTTGCTGAAGGAAAAAATGGTCTTTTAAATGCGCCGACGGGTTCCGGAAAAACCTATGCGTTGTGGTGGGCCGTATTATTGGATGCTATTTCAAATCCGGATGATTATCAGGAGAAAGGATTAAAAACGATTTGGATTACCCCGATTCGCGCTTTATCAGGAGAAATTGCAGGGGCATGTCAGCGTGTGATCGATGATTTGGGTTGGGACTGGACTGTGGGCGTAAGAAATGGCGATACCGGTACGGCAGAGCGCGCAAAGCAAACGCGAAGTATGCCCGACTTATTGATTACTACACCAGAAAGTCTTCATTTATTACTCGCACAAAAGAATTATGAAAAGCGTTTTAAGAACCTGAAAGCTTTTATCGTTGATGAATGGCATGAGCTCACGGGAAATAAAAGAGGTGTACAAACACAACTCGCCATCTCGCGTCTCAAATCCCTGAACTCTAAACTCTGCATTTGGGGTATTTCAGCTACCATAGGCAACCTTGAAGAATCCGCTTATGTATTGCTTGGCTCATCTTATCGCACTGAAGCATTTCAAATGGTGAAAGCGGATATCCATAAGACTACAGAAGTGCATACGATCCTTCCCGATGAAATAGAAAAATTTCCATGGGCAGGCCATTACGGAACAAAACTATTAGAGAAAGTTATTCCAATTATTAAAAGCTCAACGAGTACATTAATCTTTACAAACACAAGAGCACAATGTGAGATCTGGTATCAAAAACTTCTTGAAAAGGAACCGGATTTTGCGGGAATCATGGCCATGCATCATGGCAGTATCGATAAAGATATTCGCGCCTGGGTGGAAAACGCCCTTGATCAAGGCAGTCTCAAGGCGGTGGTCTGTACTTCGAGCCTCGATTTGGGTGTGGATTTTCGGCCCGTTGAAACCATAATTCAGGTCGGTGGCCCAAAAAATATTGCGCGTTTTATGCAAAGAGCGGGTAGAAGCGGACATCAACCCGGGGCTACAAGCAAAATACATTTTTTACCAACGCATGCGATTGAATTGATAGAGGGGGCTGCTCTTAGAGATGGAATCAACAGTGGGGTGGTAGAAGGTAGAATTCCTTATATCCGATCCTTCGATGTATTGGTGCAGTACCTGGTAACCTTATCAGTTTCCGGAGGCTTTGAGCCCGACAAAATTTTTAAAGAAATAAAAAAGACCTTTGCTTACAGCAGTATAAATAAAGAAGAATGGAATTGGGTACTGAACTTTATTAGCAAGGGTGGAGAAAGTCTGGATGCTTATGAAGAATTTAACAAGGTAGGCGTTCACAATGGAAAATACCTTATCCAGAACAAAAGGGCAGCCATGCGTCATCGTCTTTCCATTGGGACTATTGTTTCGGATAACATGCTTTTGGTTAAATACGTCAGAGGAGGCACAATTGGCAGCGTGGAAGAGTGGTTTATAAATAATCTTAAACCGGGCGATGTATTTTGGTTTGCGGGCCGAAGCCTGGAGTTTGTTCAGGTAAAAAACATGTCGGTATTGGTGAGAAAAAGCAAAAACACAAAGGGAAAGGTCCCATCCTGGCAAGGTGGCAGACTTCCACTTTCATCTCAATTGGCGCAATTGCTTCGGAAAAAATTAGCAGAGGGAATCCGCGGTGAAGCCAGTGATATTGAGATTAAAACCATCTTACCATTGCTGGATTTCCAAAAGCAACGATCGCATATACCGGCAGAAGATGAGTTTTTGATTGAGGTTTTTAATACCCGAGAGGGCCAACATGTTTGCATGTACCCCTTTGATGGCCGCTTTGTACATGAGGGCATGGCATCATTGCTGGCTTATAGGATGTCTTTGCTTCGGCCATTTAGTTTTTCCATGGCCTATAATGATTACGGATTTGAATTGTTATCCGATCAGGAAATTCCCATAGTAGAGGCCATTGAAAATGGGTTTTTTACTACCGATCGGCTTTATGAAGACATTCAGGCAAGTGTCAATAGCACTGAAATGGCTAGATCCAAATTCAGAGACATCGCCACAATTTCAGGAATGGTGTTTAATGGATATCCCGGGGCTTATATTGCCGATAAACATTTAAAATCTTCCTCGGCTTTATTTTTTGACATGTTTAAACAATACGATTCTGATAATTTGCTTTTAAAACAGGCTTACCAGGAAGTTATGGATTTTCAATTGGAAGAAAGCCGCCTTCGCGATTGTCTGGAAAGGATACAAAATCAAAAATTTGTGATTACCTATCCAGAAAAACCGACACCTTTTGCATTTCCAATAATGGTGGATCGATTAAGAGAAAAAATGAGCAATGAAAGTTTAGAGGATAGAGTACGGAAATTGGCAATAGCTTTTGGTTAGGATTTTTATAATTTTCGAAGACCAATATATCCCCTGGATTAAAATTAAAGGTGTGGTTTCAGTTGAAAGATTAATCATCTAATATCAAGTGGCTATTAACAGGAATAAATTTCGAAAGATCATATTACAGTTCAACACTTTTATATGTAGCTTCAGCAGAATTCTCTTATTTAAAGCTTAAAATAAACAGATCATTGTAAAAACAATTTTTTGCTATGAAACGCTTATTTCTACTTCTCTCGGTTTTAATACCAATTGTGTCTTCAGCTCAGGAAATTACGCAAATCATTAGAGGTCAAATTAAAGATCAGCAATCCGGAATGCCTATGCCGGGAGCAAGCATCGTGCTTTTAAATTCTAAACCGGTCAATGGGACCGTATCCAATGCGGAGGGCTACTTTTCATTAACTGGCATTCCAGTGGGCAGACAAAGCTTGCAGGTAAGTATGCTGGGTTATGAGCCGGTTTACTTTAACAATTTGGTACTCACTTCTGCCAAAGAGCTTTATTTGGAAGTGGCCATGCTCGAACGCATTGACCAATTGGAAGAAGTTATTATAAGCTCAGAAAAAAAGCCCAACGAAGCCATCAATGAATTTGCTTTGGTTTCCGCTCGTCAGTTTTCTGTTGATGAAGCCACACGTTATGCAGGTGCCTGGAATGATCCCGCTCGTATGGCGACAAACTTTGCCGGTGTAAGCACTTCGGGAGATGTCAGAAATGATATTGTGGTTCGGGGCAATTCTCCTAGTAATGTTCTGTATCGACTGGAGGGAATCCCGGTTCCTAATCCCAATCATTTTGGAACTTTTGGAGGCGCAGGAGGTGCCATTTCGATGATATCACAAAACATGCTGGCCAATTCGGATTTTATGACAGGAGCATTTCCATCGGAATACGGCAATGTAATAGGTGGCGTATTTGATATAAACTTCAGGAAGGGTAATTCTCAAAAAATGGAACACGGTGTACAGTTGGGCATGCGCGGAATAGAATTAACAACAGAAGGCCCGATAAGCAAAAAGAACAATGCCTCTTATCTGGCCAATTACAGATACTCCACACTTGGCGTTTTTGATGCATTGGGACTGGATATCGGCGTTCCGGCTGTTCCGGAATATCAGGATGTTTCGTTTAAAATAGACATCCCAACGGGTGTTAAATACGGACGCTTTTCAATATTTGGATTGGGAGGCATGGCAAGTATTAACCTCAACGACAGCGAGGTTGAAGATCCTGAAGATTTTTTTAGCCAGGATCAGCCTTCAGACATTTATAACATTACACAATCAGGTGTTTTGGGATTTGGTCATGAATATTTTTTTAGTCAAAAAACATCGGGGAATTTAATTCTGGCCTTATCGGGCGCCAGTGACAGATACACCTCCGATACCTTGACTGCCCCGGATTTTAATTCTACTTCCAGAAATTCTGAAGGTACGTTTGAAGAAAGTAAACTCAGTGTATTTTATAAGTTGAATCACAAATTGAACTCACGGAATGTATTGCAAGGCGGAGTATTGGCTGAAATCGCTAATTCCAATTTTCAGGAAAGCACTTTTACCAATGGCTTTTATCAGAGAATAACAGATTATAAAGGTTCAATTGGATTGTATCAGGTTTTTGCTGATTGGCAACACCGATTTACCGACCAATTATCAATGAATATTGGTACGCATTTTCAATACCACGATTTAACCGAGGCGCAGGCAATTGAACCAAGAGCCGGAATCAAATGGGCATTTTCTAAAAATAAATCATTATCCTTTGGGACAGGCCTTCACAGTCAAACTTTACCGGCATATGCTTATTTCATACAGGAAAGAACCCAGGGAGGAGAAATTATTCAAAAAAACAGGAACCTTGAATTTATGCGAAGCAATCATTATGTGCTGGGATATAATCAAATGATCAATCCAAATCTGCGTTTGAAGGTGGAAAGCTATTATCAGTACTTATTCAACATTCCCGTAGAGCAAAATGCATCTACTTTCTCAGCCATCAATACAGGAAACAATTTTAATGGATTTCCAGATAATACCGATGTGCTTATCAATGAAGGAACAGGCCAAAATATCGGAGTGGAAATCACCCTGGAAAAATTCTTTTCAAAGAATTATTACTTTCTTTTAACAAGCTCCTTGTTTGATTCCAAATATAAAGGCAGTGATGGTGTGGAAAGAAACACCGCCTTTAATCAAAATTATGTATTCAACGCACTGGCGGGGAAAGAATGGGTTATTGGCAACTCGGATCACAAAATATTAGGTCTGAATATTAGACTTAACTGGACAGGAGGGAGGCCCTATATACCCGTTAACCGTCAATTGAGTCAAAATACCGGAGCAACTCAATTGATTTCCGACAAAGCCTATTCAGAAAAGTACAATGATTATTTTAGGACAGATTTAAAATTGAGCTATACCATTAATAAATCAACTTTGGCGCATCAGGTATCGATTGATATACAAAATGTTACCAATAATCAGAATTTGTTTCAGGAAATTTACAATGTACGTACCGACCGCTTTACAAGGGAATACCAACAGGGTTTTCTTCCAGAAATCCAGTACAAAATAATGTTCTAATTTTATAAGCATGGATGAGTACAAGGGATTTACGCCAAAAGCCATTGCTTTAAAAATGGGTGCTTCGGTCCTGATATGGATATTTTTCAAAGTCACCACTGCTCCGGATTACCAGGAGATGATCAAATTCGATAAATTGTCTTTTATCTACTTCATTGAAACTGTTTTTCTAACATTTTCAGCCTGGTCCATTAATGAATATTTTTTTCAAAAACTTGAAGACAAGCACGGAAAAAATTTTTTAAGTCCCGGGCCATTGGGTAAGCTTTTCACCTATTCCTTTTTAGCAGTTGCACCCTTGTTGATAGGCGTAACCTGGTTTATGACCATGTATGCAGAAAAATGGTTGGATTGCGCGGAATTGGTTGCACCTGAAGTTCAGATTGTAAGCGACACTTTTAAGGGTTTGATGTTTAATCTACTCATATTAGGTGCTTTTATTGTCAATCATTTCTGGAAAAATAAAAGAGAAACTGAATTGATACAGGAAAAGATTATCAAGGAAAATCTGGAATATAAATACGAAACCCTAAAGAGTCATATCAATCCGCATTTTCTTTTTAATAGTTTTTCAGTCCTGACTTCATTGGTGCATCAAAATTCCGATCTCGCCACTGATTTTATAGCACAATTATCCAAAATTTATCGATATGTATTGGAAAACAAAGACAAGAATATAGTTCCTGTAGAAGATGAATTGTCATTTCTTGAATCTTACATGTTTCTGCTTAAAATCCGCCATGACAACAGCATTGTAATAAACCAAGACATTCGGATAAATAAAGGTATTTATGGAATTCCTGCTTTGGCTTTGCAAATGTTGGCCGAGAATGCTGCTAAACATAACAGTTTCTCAGGGGAAGAACCATTGAAGATTGATATCTATACAGAAAATGACAATTTTCTGGTAATGAGAAATACTCTGAAAGTCAGAAAAGTTGAGAATAGTACCGGAACAGGTCTGAAAAATATAAACGACCGCTACGCACATCTATCTGAAAAAGAATTAGAAGTGAGCAGCGAGGGGGGATATTTTACGGTTAAACTTCCATTAATAAAACTGGCATCATGAAAGTCATTATTATTGAAGACGAAAAGCTCACTGCCGATCATTTAAAAAACTTGCTACTCCAAATAGATGAGGAGATAGAGGTTTTAGGGAGTCTGAATTCGGTAACAATGGCCTATTCCTGGTTTATGGATAATCCGGAACCCGATTT
The DNA here is from genome assembly GCA_014323545.1 of Hyphobacterium sp. CCMP332. Lineage (NCBI taxonomy): Bacteria > Pseudomonadati > Pseudomonadota > Alphaproteobacteria > Maricaulales > Maricaulaceae > Hyphobacterium > Hyphobacterium sp. CCMP332. Next base: position 134,900 of record CP058647.1, on the reverse strand, counting down.
AATATTTATGGATATAGAATTAGGAGACGGCACCGCATTTGATCTCCTGGATATTATCAAAATTAAGTCAAACATCATTTTCACAACTGCATATAATCAACATGCTATTAAAGCATTCAAGTACAATTCAATCGATTATTTGTTGAAACCGCTGGAGAAAGGAGAATTAATCAAGGCTATAGAAAAATGGAAAAGTCAAAAAGACAATAATCCCTCGATGGATTTGATTAATGCACTAAAGAAAGAACTAAATCAAAATTATAAACACCGATTTTTAGTAAAATCCGGGGATAAATTTAAAACGATAGAATCGGAACAAATCGCCTATTTCTTCTCCGAAGACAGCTATACGCATATTATGACTAAAGAGGGCAAAAAGTGGTTTGTAGATTACAGTTTGGAAGATCTTGATGAGATTATGGATCCGAATGCTTTTTTTCGTTTAAATCGCAAAGTTATTAGTTCAGTTTCAGCTATAGAACAGATTTCCAGTTATTTCAATGCGCGTTTAAGCGTCCGTTTGATGCCCGAGTTTAAAGATCAAATCATTATCAGCAGAGAAAGAGTGAAAGCATTTAAAGCCTGGCTAGATAAATAATTATTACATGAGATTGATTTTCCGTACATATATAATTGTAATAAGCATAATTCTGATATTCAATGAGTCAATGGCCCAAAAAAAAAAGGCTTTTTTGAAGGATTTATAATTGATCAAAACGGCGATACTTTATGGGGCCTGATTAAAGATCGCGATCCGGAACCTTTCACAGAATTAAAAATTAAAATACGATTTAAAGAAAAAGGAAAACACCGGATTAAAAGATACGGGCCAGGGGTAATTCAGGCTTATTCTTACAATGATCTGCTTTATGAATCTGTCTGTTTAAGAGAAGATGTTAATATGTTGAAATTCAGATATATAATAGAAAATAATATATCAAATAAATTTCTCAAAGTCATTGAGAAAGACCCTTATTTGATTTACTATCATTTAGAATATGTTCATGACGATAACTTTTATCTGGATTATATTCCTCTGTTTTATAAGCCGGGAAATTCAGAGATGTGTCGGGCGAGCCAGGGTATACTGGGGTTGAAAAGAAAACGACTAATTGAATACTTTTCAGATTGTAAGGCTTTATGTGAGGAAATTTCTAATAAGAAAATAAACGAAATCAACGAGGTATATCAATTCTATATCAATGACTGCGTAAGAGCAAAATTGTAATTCTAATGCTCAAGACTAAGAAATACCTCTTTTTCATTTAAACATCATACTGAATTTACCTTTGATATAAGCAGCTGCAGTTTTGATGCCTTTTCCCTTATTTTTCCTTGCAATTTCAAAAGCATCCCACATTTCTTCGGTGATGATGTCCAGATTATTAAATTCACCGGCCCCTTTTAACCACTCACCCCCGTCAATGGTCATGACTTCTCCATTGACATAAGCCGAGTAATCTGAAAGCAGGTATGCAGCGAGATTTGCCAGTTCCTGATGTTCTCCAACACGACCGACAGGCACTTTCTTGGCAGGATCGAATTTCTTTACGAGATCACCGGGTAATAAACGGCTCCATGCGCCTTCGGTAGGAAATGGTCCTGGAGCAATGGCATTGGACCTAATTTTGTATTTTGCCCATTCTACTGCCAATGACCTTGTCATAGCCAGCACCCCGGCTTTGCTTACGGCAGATGGAACCACATAGCCCGATCCGGTCCATGCATAAGTGGTCACAATATTCAATATTGTAGCAGGAACTTTGTTTTCAATCCAGTATTTACCCGAAGCCAGTGTGAAATTGTAACTGCCTCTTAAGACTATGTCTACGACAATGTCAAAAGCCCGATGCGAAAGACGCTCGGTAGGGGAAATAAAATTTCCGGCCGCATTGTTAAGCAGGGCATTATAGGAACCAAATTTTTCAATAGTAGTTTTGATTACATTCTCAACTTCATTGTATTCGCGGACATCGCATTGAATTGGCAGAACAGTTCCGCCTTTTTTGTCCATCATTTCCTGAGCGGCTTTTTCAAGGACCTCCATTCTCCGGCTACAGATCACAAGATTTGCACCCAACTCAAGACAGTATTCTCCAATTGAGCGTCCTAAACCTGTGCCACCACCGGTGATGATTATTGTTTTCCCTTTTAATGCATCTGCCTTTAACATACCCTCTGCCTTGATCATAATATGATTTTTTTAAGTGAATATGAGAAATATTTTAGACTATTCCCTGACATAAAAATAGATAAATACAGCACCTATCAAAGGCATAAATGCACCGATCAGACAAACGTGTTTGTAAATGGTTAAAAAACTCTCCCTTATGTTGAGATTGATTCTATCTTTTTCCTCCTCATTAAATATTTCAGGTGCTTTAGCTTCGGCAAATTTTAAAAGTTCTTTATCGAGATGTTCTCTTTGTTCAAGCGTATATGAATTTAAATCCATGTCGCTTTTAAAGTCTTTTTTAAATTGAATGAGGGCTAATGAACCCATGATGGCCAAAACAATTACACTGGCAGCCCTGGCAATAGTATTATTTATACCGCTGGCAGCCCCTGTGTGGCTTTCCTTTATACTCATCATTATACCCGTTGTTAAAGGAACAACCGTCAATCCCATACCAATGCCACAAATAATCAAAACCGGTAAAAATGTATAAATGAAAGTCATAGTATTTCCTATGTATCCTATAATTGAAAAAGCCGCAAAGCCAATGGCTGTAATAAGAGGTCCAATGATTAACAATTTTTTAAAGCCGTATTTATCTACCCATTTTCCTGAAATTCTCGCCAATACTGATATTAGAATACCAAAGGGAAGTATCCCCAAACCAGCAATTATTTCAGAATAACCCTGGATTTGGATGATATTGAGTGGAAGAAAAAACAATACCGCACCCAATCCTCCATAAATTAAAAATGTCAGAAAGTTTAAGGCTGAAAAAGTGTTATTTCTAAATAAGAATAATGGCATGAGCGGATTTTTAGCCCTTTTTTCAATCACTATAAATATGGAGAAGAATACAACGCTAAGAAGCAGGCTTGCAATAATTATTGGATTGGAAAAACTCCATTCTGAGGCTTGTATAAAACCATAGGTGGCAAAACCCAATGAAAAAGTGATGAACAGAGCCCCGCTAAAATCAAGCGCACCTTCTTTTTTCCTGATTTTTGATTCGGGAATTTTAAAAGAAAGAATCCACAGAGCCATAAGCCCAAGAGGTACATTGATAAAAAATACCCATCGCCATAATCCCAGATTGGCAAAAACACCTCCCAGGACAGGCCCCAATATAGTGGTAAGTGCCGAAAACATAGACCAGGTTCCGATGGCACGTCCTTTTTTTTCCTGAGGGAATAATGTTGCAATCAATGTTAAACTACCCGGCACCATTAATGCACCTCCGATTCCCTGAACAGCTCTTGCAATTATTAAAAAAAGACCGTTTGGAGAAACTCCGCAGGCGATCGAGCTGAGAGCAAAAATTCCTATTCCCAACATAAATATTTTTTTTCTGCCCAGGTAATCACCGAGTGAACCACCGACAAGCAATAGCGATGAGAGAAAAAGCAGATAAGAATTGACCACCCATAGCAATTGAGCGCCACTGATATTCAATGATTTCTGAAGTGCGGGTAGTGCCACATTTAATGCAGTAGAATCAATCATGGCCATACTCGAAGCTGTGATGGTTGCTATAAGCAGCCATATTTCATTTCTGGGTTCTATTTTTTGTCCCGATTCGATCGACAATTGATTTTATTGCTTTAAACTTAGCGTCTTTGTTTTAACGACTTGCAATAAGTACAGTGAAGATAACCAATATTGACTGCTCTTGTTAATGATGTAATTTGAATGACTTGCGGAAATTATAAGATGCGTTGTTATTAGACAGAGAGTATTGCTTCCTTTAGATTTAAAGCAAAAAAAAATATAATAAATACAAATAATTTATATGAATTTCATGCAAAATGATCTGAAATATGATTGCAAAATATACATGACAAAATAAAACATAAGGGTAGTTTCTGGCCTTTTGAAAATCCTTTACTATAGATTATTCAGGAAATTGAGGATTTTGCTAGCCCTGTTTTTAAATCCACTGCTCTGAAATGGCAGTTGCTCTTCAATTGAAAAGAGGAGTTCTTCTTTCAATTCCGGAATTCGTTTCACAATATTCTTAAGTATTTCCATTGCATGTACTTTCACGGCAACGGCTTCATGCATGCTGTTTAAAAAGTTAAAACATATTTCAGCGACTTCGCCCAGGTTTTCCTCGTCGATTGATTGATCTGCAAGCGTTCTTAACCCTGACCTTTTTACGGCATCGTGAATAGAGGCTTTTTTTAATGTATTTATTATTAAATTCTGAAAGGGATCGCATTGCTCAGGGGCAAGATTGTGAAGATGTTGTAAAACCCATGATGCCCTTTTAGCCAATTCCTGATCTTTTCCGGAATACAAGGCCATTAATTCGGCTGTTTTATTTTTGTGGTCTTTAATATATGCAGCCAGCCTTATAGAGTTGACAGAGCTATATTCCTTTTGTAGTTCTTCCTTTAAATTCATTCATGATCTTCGATTCTGATATCATCCGATAACTCATTGGTATCATCACTTCTAACATGAAATCCATTTTTAATCAGCAGTTCCTTGCAAGAATGTATGGCCTTAACAAGCCCATCGGATACTTCATCGGTTTTTATTCCTTCGAGTATTTGGGTGACTACTGAATCCCAGTCTTCCTGATTTACTTTTTGGTTTATTCCGCTATCGCCCATTACTATCACCTGATGTTCAAGAGCACTGACATAAAACAGAATACCTGTTCTGTCTCTGGTATTAAATACTTCTTCATTGATAAAAGCTTCTATAGCTCTTAACCTTACTTTGTGGTAAGCATTTTCACGACCGACGATAAACAAACGATAGGATGGAAGTGCCCCGGCAAGCACATATCCAAATATTCCACAAAGCAGTATAAAGCCGCTTGTTTCAAACGTACCAATAGTACCAGGTAACCACCACATGTAAGACATGATGGTCAGCATAAAAGTAGCCGATGCCATAAATAAAAGTGCATTGGACCATTTTGCAGAATCGTAATTGCTTGATTTCTTAGCAAAATAAGTCACGATTTCACCGGAAGATACTTTTTCGAGTTCTTCTACCGCCGCTTTAACTTTTTCCTTGTCTTTTTCGCTAAAATTAAATCTTGCCATAATATTACCAACTTCCTGAGGCGCCACCGCCGCCAAAACTTCCACCACCACCGCTGAATCCTCCTCCAAAACTTCCTCCACTGCTGAACCCGCCACCACCGAATCCGCCATAGCCTCCATATCCGCGATAGCCTCCGCCACTACGACCACCACCATAACCGGTGAGGTTTACGATAAAGGTTAAGAAAACAGATATGACAGCTGCGACTGCAAAAATTGAGAACAGCAAATAATAAATTAAAAATGCAGCACCAAAAATGATTATACTGGTTTTTAGTCTACCCAATTTCTTTTTGAGTGCAGCTCCAATAGAAATAATCAAAATCATGAAAATCATGGTAAGTGGGGCAATTAATCCAAAATTTTGAAAATCCTCAGTTGTTTCCTGACTTGGTGTTGGCAAGGCCTCACCATTAATTAAATCTACTATCGCATGTACACCTTCATTGATGCCATGGTAAAAATCTCCCGATCGAAATTCAGGCAATATGATGGTTTCGATAATTCGTTTGGAATAAGCATCGGGAATGGCACCTTCAAGTCCATAACCCACTTCTATTCGGATTTTGCGATCCTCTTTTGCTACGATTAGAATTACACCATCATCCTGGCCTTCTCTTCCAATTTTCCATTTGTCTGCCACTCTGATCCCAAACTCCTCGATACTTTCTTCTGCTGTGGTGGGAATAATTAAAACGACTATTTGACTTCCTTTTTTTGAGCTGAATTCGAGTAAGAAGCTATCAATTTTTGCTTTTTGTGAGGACTGGAGGGTGGATGTGAGGTCTGTTACAGGACTTTCTAATTTTGGAATCGAAATGAGGTCTTGCGCATTTACAAAGTTGCATGCAAACACAAAAGTCAGCAAGAAGGGAATAATTAATGCTTTATTATTATTTGTTTTTGACATTATTGGAGTAAATATCAATTGAAAAATTAAAGAATAAAAGCTTATGCTTAATTTTACGTCAAAACACTAAATTATGAAAAGATCCTGGATCATTATAGGCGTTGTTGTCCTAGTACTTATTATAGCTTATTCAAGTATTAAAGGCACATATAATTCAATGGTTGGCAAAGATGAATCTGTATCAGCACAATGGGCCAATGTGGAAACACAATACCAAAGAAGACTTGATTTAATTCCAAACCTGGTCAATACGGTAAAAGGATTTGCAGAACAGGAAAAGGATGTATTAGTGGGCGTTACAGAAGCAAGAGCGAATGCGAGCAGTATTAAAATCGATCCTTCCAATGCTGCTGATCTTCAAAAGTTTCAGGCGGCTCAGGGTCAACTAAATTCTGCACTAAGCAGACTTTTAGTTACCGTAGAACGCTATCCAGACCTCAAGTCCAATCAGAACTTTCTCGAGCTTCAGGCGCAATTGGAAGGTACAGAAAATCGCATATCTGTTGAAAGAAAACGCTTTAACGAGACTGTAAGAGATTATAACACCTATATCCGTCAATTTCCCAATAATATTTATGCCGGATTTTTTGATTTTGACAAAAGACCTATGTTCGAAGCGGATGAAGGGGCTGAATCAGCTCCAAAAGTTGAGTTTTAGTTGGATTCTGGAAATATTTTTTTCTCTGGCACAAGTTTTGTTTTCAAATGGCATCTAAGTAATTGTAACAAAAATTTAAAATCATGAAAAGGAGAATCAAATTAATCGGCGGAACATTTTTAGCAATGCTCTTATTAAGCTTACCAATGTTGTCGATGGCACAGGAAGCTGAACAAAGACAGAAAGGTCAGGAAATGCGCAAGGATCGAATGGCAAATATTGAAGAAAGAATTCCCAATCTGACTGAGGATCAAAAGGAAAATATAAAGTCCATACGTCTTTCAGCTATGAAGGACATGAAACCCTTAAGAAATGAATTGGGCGAAAAAGAAGCCAGATTCAAAACACTCAGATCAGCAGATGAGCCGGATATGGATGCAATTAATAAGCAGATTGATGAAATCGCAGCTTTGAAAGCCAGTATTGCAAAAAGAGAAGCGAAAGCACAACAGGATATTCGAGCATTGCTGAATGACGATCAAAGAATTACATTCGATATGCATAGAGAAAGGAGAATGGAAAAGGCCAAACATAAAGCCCACCATTAATATGTATTAATTTAAATTCGGGCCATTCCATAAAGAATGGCCTTTTTTATTTCTAACCTATGGTAAGAAAGTCCGATGAACAATTACTTATTGAAACAGGAGAAGGCCTTAATGAGTCTTTTCGGGAATTGGTAAGCCGTTTTCAGGACAAGGTGTACAACACCTGCTTTGGCTTCCTTAAACGACAGGAAGATACAGAAGAAATAGCACAGGATATATTTCTTCATATTCATGAGAAGGCTCATACATTCAGAGGTGATTCAAAGGCCGGTACCTGGATATACAGGATTACAGTCAACAAATCACTTGAATTTTTAAGATGGAAATCCAGGGAAAAACGAAGTGGATTTTTTAATACCATTTCTATTGAAGATCAGAAAAACAGATCTATTTGGGAACATCCCGGAATTCAATTGGAAAATCGAGAAAGAGCAACAATCCTCTATTCAAAAATTGAATCCCTGCCTGAAAAACAAAGAACTGCTTTTGTGCTTCATAAAATAGAGGGCATTGCCTATAAGGAAATTGCTGATATCATGGAAATGAGTTTGAGCGCTGTGGAATCATTGATTTTCAGAGCAAAAACAAACCTGAGAAAAGAACTGGAAAATTATTATAAGTCCTGATACAAGTTTTTTAGAGATATGGCATCTAAATAAATACAAAATGGAAAAAGAAATAGAAATAGAAAAAACTCTGAGCAGCCTCGACAATTTGATTAAGGCCAAGGCACCGGATTCATTTTACGATGAGCTTGAAAAACGAATGTCTGAAAGAACCATTATAATTCCTATGCCGCTGCTAAAAATTGCCGCTACGATCATCCTTGTTCTAAACCTTTCCATTTTCTTTCGTACACAAATCGTTGAGCTATCATTTAACAATAGCGCTGTAGAGTTAAATGATGACTATTTTAATAATTACAGCATTGATTTTGAATCTTACATTGAAATAGCAGAAAATGAAGGATACTAAAGTTTATATTATACTGATCATAAGTCTTGCAATTCTAAATGTATTTAGTATTGGATTTATTTGGTATGGCCATATTAAGGACCATAAAGGAAAACACGACAGACATAAAAATGAGCATAGAATGGAAAAAATCCTGAAAAAGAATATTGGTTTATCAGAATCACAAATGCAGGATTTCCATGAAGCAAGATCAAGACATTTTGAACAAATCAAACCTGTTGAAAGAGAATTGATGACTGTAAAAAAAGTTTTGTTTGACGCCAACGTAAGAAATGCCGAAAAAGAAGAAATTTCACCCCTTTTGAGAAAAATTGGCGATTTACATATTAAAATAGACAGCCTTACTTATGAACACTTTAAAGAGCTGCGTTCATATTGCAATGAATCACAAATTGAGGAATTCGACAAAATGTTGGAAAGAATGTTGAGAAAGGAGTTTGGAAAGAGGGCAAAAAAAAAGGCTAATAAAAGATCTAGGTAATACGATTATGTGAAATGGACTTTTGTCTTGAGCTTTTAAATCGTTTTACAGCATTATCTCTTAATTTCACATGTTTGGTTTTTCTTCCCTGAACATGTTTTCTCCAGCGCTTAAAACTTTTGAGTTTTAACTCTCGGCGCATAAGATCTATAACCTCTTTTTCAGTCACATTGAATTGAAATTCAATGGCCTCGAAAGGCGTTCTGTCTTCCCAGGCCATTTCAATAATTCTATCTCGATCTCTTTGCTTTAAACTCATTTAAAAGTGGAGCTGAATAGAAGTTCCATTTCCTCCCAACTTGCACGATCTGCATTTTCGTCATAAGCCAAAGGCAGGTCAAATTTAGCACCGAGGGAGTCGGCTCCGGGATTGGTAAAAGCATGGACAACTCCGGGATAGCTTATGTATTTGTAATCCGCACCCGCGGCATCCATAGCATCCTTAAAGGCCATAACTTGTTCCGCGGGCACCATTGGATCATCTTCGCCATTGCAGACCAATACTTTGGCTTTAAGATTTTCATTGGGCATTACCGGCAATTGAACCCCGGAATGAAAAGCCGCTACGGCATCGAGATCCTTTCCCGAATTGGCCATGGTAAGTACCACGCTGCCACCGAAGCAAAAGCCTATGGCGCCAATTTTTTCCGGATCAGTATTTTCATTGGAGGCCAGGACCTTATACGCAGCATCAAATCGTGCTTTTGCTCCTTCGAGATTGCTCATGACCATTCCTGCGAATTTTCCGGCGTCCTGAGGATGCTTAGCTTGTTTGCCATCTCCATACATATCAACAGCCAAAGCTACATAACCCATTTCCGCAAGTTTCCTGGCCTGATTTCTTGAATGCTCATTATGACCCCACCATTCGTGAACTACAAGAATTCCGGGTTTTGGTTCAGAGTTATTGGCATCGAAAACCAAGAAACCTTTCATCTCAACAGAATCAGCGCTATAAACAATTTCTTCGGATACGATTTTTGATTCTTTGACCTCAGTCTCAATAATGGTTGAATCACTTGACTCAGAGCCGGTAGATTGATTTTCGGCCGAGCCATAAGCGATAAGAGAAAACATTGCAATAAACAATAAGTAAGTAGTCTTCATATTTTGGTGTTTTGATCTTAACATTCAATTTAAAAAAATGTTGCTTATTCGAATCAGTATTAATACACAATATTTACTTTTCTGAACTTTTAAATGGCTTAATTCTAAATTGTAAAAATACAAGCATAAGGTTTTGGCAGGTTATAGAAAACAAGTTTTAAATCGTCTTCGCTATGCAACAAAGCTTATACCCACAAATCTTTTGACAGGATTGGTCAAACCTCCATGTATTTTACCCTATTATCATTGTATTTCAGACGAGCCTAAATCGCACCTAAAATTTCTCTATAGACATAAGTCGGTCAGAGAATTCAGATATGATCTGGACTATTTGTTAAAGTTCTATTATCCTCTGAATCCGGGTGAGCTATTAAATGGCCTTGAATTAAATCGAAAAGGTAAAATCCCATTTGTATTAAGTTTCGATGACGGTCTGAGTGAATTTTATCATGTAATCGCGCCCATTCTTGAGGAGAAAGGCCTTAGTGCAATTTGCTTTTTAAATTCAGCATTTGTCGATAATAAAGCTCTTTTTTATAGATATAAAGCCAGTTTAATTGTTAATCAAATAATAAAAGATCCGCAAAGACTGAAATTGTTAGGCTTTGCAAATCAAAATTTAGAATTTGTGATTCAAGATATTTTGACTATTAAATACCTAGAATCAAAACGATTGGATGATATCGCTGAAAAGATAGATTTGAATTTCAATATTTTTCTGAAAAAAGAAAAACCTTATTTGGATTCAACTCAAATAAAATCTTTAATAGACCGCGGCTTTTATTTTGGTGCACATAGCCATGACCACCCTTTGTATTCTGATTTAAATTCTGATGAGCAGCTTTCTCAAACTCAAAAATCCCTTCAATATCTGGAGAGCAATTTTAATTTGAACTACAAATTGTTTTCTTTTCCATTCAGTGATTTTGGAGTGAACTACGATTTTTTCAAAAAAATAAATTTGAAGTATCCTTCGATTAAAACCTTTGGAGGAGCAGGATTAAAAACAGAAAATATTGACTCTCATTTCCAGAGAATTTCTTTTGAAACGTCTGATTTAAGGGGCGATGAAATTTTAAAAGGGGAAATGCTTTATTATTTATTGAAATGGCCTTTTGGTAAAAATAAAATTTGGCGAAAATAATGGAATTCAAAACGCTTAATAAAAAACAGCTCTCGGACTTTATTGATTCAGTAGAATACAGCAAAATGGATAATTTGCCTATTAGTAGACACAGGGCTATATCGCAAATGGCTAATCCACGATTGGATGATAATGACGTTTTATTAATTCTTTGTTTTGAAGAGGACCAGCTATGCGGCTATCTGGGAACACTGCCCGATTTTCTTTATTATGAAGATCATTTTGAAAAATGCGCCTGGATGTCTTGTATTTGGATAAATCCTACGTTCAGAGGTAAAAATATTGCATTCAAACTAGTAGAGAAAGGATTAGAACTTTGGGATAATCGTTTGCTTGCCACACGCTTTACTGATCCGGCTAAGAAACTTTATGACAAAACAGGCCGTTTCAATTATCTCTGTCAAAAACAGGGTAGAAGATATTATTTGCGTTCTGATCTTCATTTTATATTAGCACCCAAACATCCTTTATTTAATAAACTAAAGGGCATTCTTAAACTAAAAGATCTTTTTTTCAACTTTTTTCTGGATTGGAGATATTGGTTAATCAAGGATTCCATTGAAGGATATCAATTTGAATATATTGAAAAAGTAAATGAGGAATTGAATGAATTTATTCGTGAAAATCAGAATAAGGAATTATTTAAGAGATCCTCAAGAGACTTTAATTGGATTTTAAATAATCCCTGGATCCTTTCGGCTAAGGTGAAAGACAAAATGCATAAAAAATATTACTTCTCTTCCGTAGACAAAAAATTCGAAATTAAAGCTTTAAAAATTAGAAACGTAAAGGGACAGTTGTGTGCATTTATAATATTCACCTTGAGAAATACTCATTTAAAAATTCCTTACTTCTATCAAAACACAGATTGTCGAAGTGAACCAATCCGAAATATTATTTTACTGCACATAAAAAAATGGAAGGTCAGTACTCTAAGCACCTATAACTCTTCCGTCATTGAAATTCTTGGAAACCTTGGGCTTTTAAGTCTTTATCAAAAAAAAATAACCAATAGATACATCATTGCAAAAGCATTTGAAACAAATAAAATTCAAGCCGACATTCACATTCAGGATGGAGATGGAGATTCGGTATTTACGTAAATCCGTATCTTTAATTGCTTTGAATTATATTAAGACTGCCTGTCTTATTATTAATATAATAACTTTGATTCTAGATTTTTTAGTCCCCGAACCTAATAATAATTTGATTAATTGATTCATTTATGAAAAGTCTAATAACCTCATTAATAACACTTTTACTGTTTTCCTATTCTTTTGCCGATGAAGCTCTTTGGCTTAGATACGCCAGTATTTCTCCGGACGGCAAGCAAATTGCTTTCTCTTATAAAGGCGATATATACAAGGTCAGTAGTTCGGGCGGGGAAGCAAAACAATTAACCGTGCATGAAGCATATGATGCTTATCCGATTTGGAGCAATGATGCGCAGAAGATCGCATTTGCCTCTAAAAGATTTGGGAATTATGATATTTATATAATGTCTTCTGACGGTGGAAAAACGACAAGATTAACTTATCATTCTTCCAATGATTATCCCGGTGATTTCAGCAAAGACAATTCAAAAATCATTTTTACTTCCGCGAGACTGGATGCTCAAAGCTCCGTTTTACATCCCTCAGGTGTTTTGTCAGAGGCCTATATGGTTGCTGACAGCGGAGGCAGAGTAGAACAGGTAATCACAACACCAGCTGAAGATATTCAGTTTAGTCCCGATGGCAAAAAGATTATTTACCACGATAGAAAAGGCTATGAAAATAGCTTTAGAAAACACCATACCTCATCCGTTACCCGCGACATTTTAATATATGATCTGGAAGCGAAAAAATATCAAAAAGTGGTAGACTGGATGGGCGAGGACAGAAATCCAATATGGAAAAACAATGAAGAAATTTATTTTTTAAGTGAGAGAAGTGGATCGTTTAATGTTTGGAAAAGTAACATTTCATCGGGTTCAGAGAATAACAGTAGCCAAATAAGTCGATTTGAAATGCATCCTCTAAGGTATCTAAGCTCAAGCGATGAGGGAACACTTTGCTATACCTTTGACGGCGCACTCTATACCCAAAAAGAAGGAGAAGAACCTAAAAGAATAAAAGTTGAGGTCAAACAGGATGAGCGTTACAATGAAAGCATTGTAAAATTGATTAAGGGCGGAGCTAAGGATTTTGCCGTTTCTCCCAATGGAAAAGAAATAGCCTTTATTGTGAGGGGAGAGCTATTTGTAACCTCTGTGGATTATGGCAATACGAAAAGAATTACCAATACACCTGAACAGGAACGAAGCCCTGATTTTAATGAAGACGGAAGCAAATTGGTATACGCAGGAGAAAGAGATGGAAGCTGGAACATCTACGAGGCCAGTCTGGATCGCAAAGAGGAGAAATACTTTTACAATGCCACAATTATCAACGAAAAGGTTTTGATAAAAACCAATAAAGAGACTTTTCAACCGGTCTTTTCACCAAATGGGAAGGAAATTGCCTATCTCGAAGATCGCACTGCCATTAAAGTATACAATTTAGAATCAAAAGAGAGCCGATTGGTGCATGGCGGAATTCACAGATATTCTTATTCAGATGGTGATCAGTATTTCGCATGGTCGCCCGACAGCGAATGGCTACTGATCGAATATTTAAGTAGCAACAGATGGAATTACGACATTGGCTTAATTAAAAGCAGCGGTAAGGAAGCCCCAATAAATTTAACAAGATCCGGTTATAATAACGGACGCGCAAAATTTGGTATGAAAGGAGAAATGGTCTATTGGGAAACTGATAAAAACGGTTACCGTTCGCATGGCAGTTGGGGTTCGGAAAGTGATGTTTACGGAATATTTTTAACCGAAGATGCATGGCAAAAATTTAACCTCAGCAAAGCGGACTATGAATTGTGGAAGGAAGAGAAAGAAGACAAAAAAGAGGATGATAAGGATGATAAAAAGAAAAAGGATAAAGGAAAAAGTGATGAATCTTCTGTAAACAAACTGACAATCGATATGGACGGTCTTTATGATCGAAAAAAGAAACTGACCATCCATTCATCCTTCCTGTCCGATTTTTTGGTCGATCAAAATGGAGAAAACCTTTATTATCTCACGCGATTTGAAAAAGGATATGATTTATGGAAAACAGACTTCAAGGAAAATGAAACAAAGCTATTAACAAAAATGCAGGCCGGATATTCAGCCCTGGTTTTTGATAATGATGAAAAAAACATCTTTTTAAATGAGAAAGGAAAACTGAGTAAGATATCTGTTTCAGATGGAAAGAAAAGCGGTATTTCCTTTAGCAGTGAAATGAATTTAAACAAAGATGCCGAAAGAGCATATATGTTTGAACACGCCTGGCGACAATTCAGAGAAAAATTCTATCTAAAAGATTTGCACGGAGTGGATTGGGACATGTACAAGAAAGAATACTCCAAGTTTTTACCACACATTAACAACTCCATTGATTTCGCCGATATACTTAGCGAGATGCTGGGGGAAGTAAATGCATCACATACCGGAGGCCGTCATTTTGATAACAAACCCACTGGAGACAAAACAGCGAGTTTAGGCGCTTTTTATGATTCCGATTTTAAAGGGAAGGGCTTAAAAATAATCGAGATTATGGATAAAAGTCCACTCATTACTGAGAAGGGCTTGATTAAAAAAGGGGTAATTATCGAAAAAATCAATGGTGAGTTAATTAAACCCGGTGAGAATTACCACATACATTTCAACAGAATAGAAAATAAAAAGACCTTAATCTCCTTTTACAACCCAAACACCAAAAAGCGATGGGAAGAGGTAATTACTCCTATTAGTTTAAATAAAGAGTATCAACTCAGATACGAACGATGGATTAAAACCAGAGAAGAGGCTGTGGATTCACTTTCAAATGGGCGTCTGGGATATGTGCATGTAGCCGGAATGAATTCCAGCAGTTTTAGAGAAGTTTATGAAAAAGCCCTTGGCAAGCATCACACAAAAGAAGCGCTTATTGTCGATACCAGATTTAATGGTGGCGGCTGGTTGCACGATGACCTGGCTACTTTTTTAAGTGGCAAACAGTACATGAAATTTGAACCCAGAGGCCAGACTAATATGGGTGGTGAACCACTGGGAAAATGGTATAAGCCTTCCATTGTATTGATTAGTGAAAGCAATTACTCCGATGCGCACATGTTTCCTTATACCTATAAGGCATTGGGAATAGGAAAACTAATTGGAATGCCCGTACCGGGAACGGGTACTGCCGTATGGTGGGAAATGATGATCGATGGTAAAACCATCTTTGGAATTCCCCAGGTGGGTATGAAAGGCATGGATGGCCAATTTTTGGAAAACAGTCAGTTAGAACCAGATATTAAAGTTGATAATACACCTGAAATGACAGCAAAAGGCCTTGATCAACAACTCATCAAGGCGGTTGAAGTATTGCTGGAAGAATAAGTCAAAATGTTTAATTCATATTAGGGGATCCGGAATTGGCTCCCCTTTTTTTGCTCTGGGTTGTGTTACGAAATGTTTAATAATCAGATAAATTATTTTTCTAGATTTCAATAGACGTACTTTGCATTCCGAAATAAGCCCTCCCTAATATAAATCACATATGAATTTTAATGTACTAGGCCTGAGCCCTCCAATTTTAAAGGCTCTTAAAGAAAAGAAATACCATATCCCTACTGAGATCCAACAAAAGGCAATCCCACTAATTTTACAAAAAGCAGATATTTTAGGAAGCGCCCAAACGGGTACAGGAAAAACAGCTGCATTTGCCTTGCCAATCATACAGTTAATCGATGGAATGGATAGAGATGGTAAAAAAGTCTTAAGGTCATTAATCATTACGCCAACGCGTGAGCTGGCCATACAGATTGGAGAGAATGTGGCCAATTATTCAAAACATACAGATATTCGTCATACCGTCGTATTTGGAGGTGTTAATCAAAATACTCAAACGAATGCGCTAAAAAGAGGGGTGGACATTTTAATTGCAACACCTGGTAGATTATTGGATTTAATCAATCAGGGATATATAAAATTGGATACCATTAAACTATTTGTTTTGGATGAAGCAGACAGAATGTTGGATATGGGATTTATCAATGACATCAAAAAAATCATCCGTTTATTACCCGAAAAAAGACAGTCCTTATTCTTTTCGGCTACGATGCCCGAAAATATCGTGCGATTATCAAAAGATATATTGAGAAATCCGAGGAAGATTGAAGTAAGTCCGGTTTCTTCAGCTGCTGAAACTATAAAGCAATATATATTTTATACCAATAAGAGTTCAAAGAAAGATCTTTTATTATATGTACTCACAGATGCTTCGATGGATCAGGTTCTATTATTTTCAAGAACAAAACACGGTGCGGATAAGATTGCCAGAAATCTAAACAATAAAAATATTAGGGCTGCAGCAATCCATGGCGATAAGGCACAGAACAATCGACAAAAGGTACTTTCTGAATTCAAGAAAGGCAATATCAGAGTTTTAGTAGCTACAGACATTGCAGCGAGGGGAATTGATATAGACAAACTCAGATATGTGATAAATTACGACATACCAGATCAGGCTGAAACCTATGTACATAGAATTGGAAGATCGGGCAGAGCAGGAGAGTCCGGGGTGGCCATATCTTTTTCCGAACCGGAAGAAAACGACTATGTAAGGGATATCGAAAAACTTATTGATAAATCTATTATCATTATTGATAAAAACCCCTTTCCTCAAACAGATAAGCCTATGACAAAGGCCGAAAAAGCTGAATTCAACAAAGAAAAACAAAGAAGAAAAAATGAATTCTTTGCAAATAGAAAAAAGAATAGGCGATAATCATTTTTTAGCCAGATTCTTTATTTAAGTTATTCTCTTTTGACTAAATTATCTCATGCTTTGTTATTTTTAAAAGAGATTTTTTTCCATGACCAGTATTCGAATTCGTCCGCGTTTTAAAAAGCAGTTTAATCTTAAAGTCGAAAAGGTAGAAGAGATCATTAAAAAGGAA
Source organism: Hyphobacterium sp. CCMP332 (assembly GCA_014323545.1). Taxonomy (NCBI): domain Bacteria; kingdom Pseudomonadati; phylum Pseudomonadota; class Alphaproteobacteria; order Maricaulales; family Maricaulaceae; genus Hyphobacterium; species Hyphobacterium sp. CCMP332. The sequence continues at coordinate 117,827 of CP058647.1, read as the reverse complement.
TTAAATTCTAGAGGAATATTTACTGCGAGTCTGGATAGCGGACATTTCACAATTCGAATTAAGCCCGAAGACCGGCATTTTTGGTCGCCTCAGTTGAGCTTGAGTTTCGAAGAGAACAATGGTAAAACATTGATAAGAGGTTTATATGGACCGGCCCCAAATGTCTGGACAATATTTCTATTAAGCTATCTCGCAATTGGTGTATTATCTTTGTTTGCCTTGTTTCTTGGACTTTCTTATTGGATGCTGGGTCAGGATGTCAAAATACTTTGGGCCATGCCGGTATTGGGTATTATAGCAATCATAGTCTACCTTATAGCCCAATTTGGCCAAAAATTAGGGGCGGAACAAACATTCAGATTGCATCAGTTTATCGAATCCTGTTTTCATGATCATATAGAAATTGAATAACATTAATTGCTTTTTCTGACATATTTAAAAAGGCCTTTGCTCTTTCTTTCTCCTTCCATGTCAAGAATAAGATGAATGCTTAGGGTGTCATTGTTTACTTCAATTGTAAATGCATCGAAATAAGCTGAATTTTCTTCAATACCGACTAATTTAAATTCTTTGTATTCAGTTTTTTCTTCTCTTCCAATCAGGTTTCTGTCGAAATGCTTAATTTTTAAGGAAAGGCTTCCATCTATTTCAGAAATGGTCATGAATTCATAAAGATCTATTTCTTCATTGCTCATTCGATACATTCCCATCATTTGATTTCCTTTTGGATCAGCCCATATCTCTTCAATGTCAGATTTGCCAATAGCACCAATCCAATGGCCACATAGCCATTTCATTTGTTCAATTTTGGCAGAGCCAGGTTTTGAACTTTCTAAAAATTTTATTTCCTGCGCTGATGCTAAAGATGCAATGGCGATACCGAAAAGCACTAAAATTGACTTCATAATTAATCCATTAATTCATTTTTATAAATAAAAGGCTGCATCTCTTCGTCGATATTTTTTCTGAGCTCCATGAGTTTTACCGCATGGTGTTCATGAGCTTTTTCATCTTCTGTTTTGGGCTCCCATTTTGGTACGGGTACAGGTTGTCCTTTGTCGTTTACAGCAACAAAGACAATTATACAATGTGTGGTTTTGATAAATTTCGAAGCGTCAATTGGTTTGGAAAATACATCGACGGCGATGTGCATGCTCGAAGTACCTGTCAAAATTATCCGCGCATCCACCTGGACAATTTCTCCTATTCGAATGGGTTGAATAAAACGAATACCCCCTACATATACCGTTACGCAATAACCTGAGCACCAATTGGATGCACAGGCATAGGCCGCCTGATCAATCCATTTCATAACCGTACCTCCATGGACTTTGCCACCAAAATTCACATCAGACGGTTCTGATAAAAAACGAAAAGTGATCTCTGATTTCATACTTTTAAATACGTTACATTTATTAAGAAATTCAATTTTTAAAAGTGAATTCGCTTATTTTGTGCTCAAATTAATCTAACAAGCAATGAAATACCTTTATAACTTAATCATTACAGTTGTTATAGCATTATTTCTAATCTCTTGCGGGGGAAATGATACCGAAGATCCGGGCCCACCTGAAAACCCATCCGTACATAAACCGAGCTATTACAATCACGAACTTACGCCACCTAATAAAGTTAATGTTATTTTTCAATTAAGCGATGATGGCTCAGTACCCTTGCCAGGGCTTCTTCCTCAGGATGTCATGGTAATGGAGGATGGTGAATCTTTGAATTCTGAAGAATATAATTTTAGCATGGCTTCAGAATTTGATTATGAATTTTCACCTTATGTTACGCTTTTAATAGATGTTAATCTCGATAATGAAACCATTTTAACGGATTTAATTGAAGCTGGAAAAGCAGTTATTGGAGAGCTTCCTGCAGGTTCCAGTGTGCAGGTGTACACCTATTCAGTGGATGTCTCCGGTTATTCCGGGTTTGACACGGACCTGGCTGCAGTGGCAGCGAATTTAGACAATATTGAATTGGGAGATGAAGGCTCAAACTTATTGGAAGCTGTTGAATTTGGAATGAATGCATTAAAGGATTCACTGACTTTTGGAGCAAACCGACTTGCTCCAGGCTTTGTGATTGCCATAGCAGCCAATGCAGATACTGAAGGACGTTCCAGCGTAGAAGATATCAATGAAATTAGTGAAAATATTCGATTATATTCTTTATCCCTGGGTACAGCTGCGGATTCATCTTTACAGGATATTGTAAATAGAAGAGGTTTCGTTGCACTTGATCCTGCGGAATTTGATGCCAAAATAAGTGAAATTGGAGCTCAGATAGATTTGCTCGAAAGCAGTTTTTATGTCTTCAATTATGAATCTGACAAGGAAGGATCAGAAGAAGTAAATGTAACCATGTCAACAGCAAGATCTGAAGCAGAAGACAATATAATTTTCACATATGAACCTGGTTTGTTTTTTAATCCCGATAGTTTTGAAATTAAAACAGATATTTTGAGAGTTGTATTGACAGGAGAGTCGAGAAACGGCAGTGTTATTGTAAGAAAGGATATAAGAAATGACTCGGTGGATTTTCAATTGTTCTCGGGTTTTAATGCCAGCGATTATGATATAATATTTACAGATAAAGATCCGGCAATATTCAATGACTGGGTTAACCTTAATAATGATCCGGATAAAATTAAAATCAGAATAAATAGTTCAGAATTTGTACTTGATGAGGGCTTTCAAAGCACCTACCTTGAATCTGAGATTTGGGATAAAAAATACATGGTTATTAGAGACGATCGCAACAGAAAGGATTTAAGTTACATACAAATGACTTTGCAGTAATTGAAAAAAGCTGTTTAATAGTGCGCTTGCCGGAACCATTTTCAACAGGGATTTAGGCAAGGGCTTTTTTAATGTTCGCCTGCTTTAAATGATGCTACATTCATAAAGAATTCCTCTTTTGAGGGTGGATTATCATCGTATTTAATTCTGCTAACGTAGAGTTGATCGTCAATTACTCTCTCTTTGCGATAACCCAATAAGTGGAATAGTTGTAATGCAAAAGCAAAAGCAATGCTTTTATCTACTTTAAAATGTTGTTCATCGTGATCATACTCGTTGACTCCGGGCAAATAATGGATATAATTATCAATATTTCTGTGTCGCAGCCATTTTGATATTTTCATCCAAATTGGTTTGATTTTTCTAATTAAGAAATAGCCATCCTGACCTTTATTCTGATAGAGCGGCATAAACATTATGTCCTTGTGAGGAGCGAAAATATCACCTCTGTTATTTTTGGCTATTTTCTGATTGTTTTCAATTGGCTGAAAGCTTTGAAATCCGGGATACATTTCAAATTGATCTCCAATTTCGACAGGGTATCTGAATGTAACCTCATAAAAACCCTCTTTTCCTTTTGAAGCATTCTTTAAAATATCTCTGTGTTTTTGCAATGACTTAACTGCATTTCGCTGAATACAGCCAAGTTTATATAACATATACCAGATAAAGGATTCGTGATAATCAATGGTTTCTTTTTCATCGTGTTGCCCCGCCTCAAATAAAACTGCCGGCAAACCCATATCATTTAATATTCCATTGAGTGTTCCTTCAATTTGTTCCTGCAAACCCAATATGATTGGAACAGGCAAGCCCTTAACAATACTTCGATTATATATGGAATCGTTAATGGCTGCAAAGGGAAGGCTGGGGGCAGAGGTGCTGTGAAGGTCAAAAAAAATGCAAGGCTCCGAAGCGTCTTGCATAGTTTCAAGTATGGTATTCAAAAGTGCATCTCTCTCTGAATCTTCAGCAGTTTCGATTGTAGAATCAGAGGCTTTTCTGCGCATATATCTATACCAGTTTCTGTTCATGTCTTCTTCGAGAAATCGCTCACTGCTGCTTATGGCTTTTAAATTTCCCCTGAATCCGTGAATCTGACCTTTAAATTGAAGATTTCTTGTTTCAAGAACTTTTAGTACTCGCTGAAATGCAGTAATTCCTGCGGGTTCATTGCCATGTAAACCTCCAAGTATCATTATAGTCGGGCCATCGGAACCATAAAAGGAGCCAATTCTTCTTTGTATCTGAATGTTCTCCAACTTAACGGACTCCTCTAGGTTTTGCATTGTGTAAAAATCGTAAAAAGTAGTGTGCTTGCAAATTTGAGATATGAACTAAAACTCTTTTATGATTTTGCTCATAATTTATTAAGTGCTATTTCTATTTTTTCAGTAATTATTAGACAGCATAATGACTTTGGAACATTTTTTTCCTGAGAAATTATAAATTTCATTATTTCCAAAGCCTTTTTAAGCCTAATATATTATCTTTCGATTGATCAATTAATGATATGGCAAAGAAGAATACAAAACTCGAAGATTCCATTCTTATTGAATGCGCATGGGAAGTATGTAACCAGGTAGGAGGAATATATACGGTGATCCGTTCTAAAGTTCCGGCAATGATCGAAAAATGGGGCGACAATTATTGCTTGTTGGGTCCATTGGAAAATTCTAATATAAGTGCAGAATTTGACCCTATTTCTGATTTAAGTGACCCGATAGGCAAAGCTGTTGAAAAAATGAGAAATATGGGTTATGATGTATGGTACGGAAGGTGGTTGGTTACCGGTAGGCCAAAAGTTGTTCTCCTGAATCCCGAAAATGTTTTCAACAGACTCGAAACTCTTCAAAAACATTTGCATGAAGATTTTAAGCTTGATGTAATAGTAGAACATGATCTTTTGGAAAAAATGATCATGTGGTACGACCTAAACAGAACTTTCATTACAGTACTATGCAAGGATATCCTGAAAGGCAAATCAGACCTTATTGCTCATTTTCACGAGTGGATGTCTTGTCTTCCAATATTAGATATCAAAGCAAAAGGCCTGAAATGCAGAACGGTGTTTACAACCCATGCGACAATGCTCGGTAGATATCTGGCCATGAATGATGCAAATTTCTATGAGAAATTGCCTAAATACAATTGGGAAAAAGAGGCCAAGCATTACAATATCTTACCCATGGTGCAAATTGAAAGAGCGGCGGCTGATAAAGCGGATTCCTTTACAACTGTAAGTCAATTGACCGCCATTGAATGCGTTTCTCTATTGGGAAAGAAACCGGATACCATTACGCCCAATGGTCTAAATATTAAGCGATTTGCCGCCTATCATGAGGTGCAAAATCTTCATCAGAAATTCAAGGAAGAAATACATCAGTTTGTGATAGGGCATTTTTTCCATTCTTATGATTTTGATTTGGAAGACACCCTCTATTTTTTCACTTCGGGAAGATATGAATACAAAAATAAAGGTTTTGATCTTACGCTGGATGCATTGAATTTACTCAATAGCATGATGCTCAAAGAAAAGATTAAAACAAGCGTTGTGATGTTTTTTATTACAAAACAACCTACCTGGTCTATCAATCCGGATGTCTTGCAAAGCAGGGGTGTCATGGAGGAGATTCGCAATAATTGTGAGGCCATCCAGCGTCAATTGGGGCAAAGGCTTTTTTATGCCGCCGCTAAATCCAAAAATGAGCATAAATTACCCGATTTAAATAACCTTATTGACGATTACTGGAAGCTGAGATATAGAAGGACCATTCAATCATGGAAGACCGATAAATGGCCAATCATTGTTACCCATAACCTCGTCAATGATCTGGATGATGAGATTTTAAATTATTTGAGACAAAATCAGTTGGTCAACAGTCCATTGGACAGGGTTAAAATGGTTTATCATCCCGACTTTATTAGTTCTACCAATCCACTTTTTGGCATAGATTACGGTGATTTTGTAAGAGGATGTCATTTAGGGATATTTCCAAGTTATTATGAACCCTGGGGTTATACACCATTAGAATGTATTGCACGAGGAGTTCCTGCGGTTACCTCAGACCTTTCAGGTTTTGGTGATTATGTAAGTACTCTCGACAAAGAACATGAAGACAAAGGGATTTTTGTTTTAAAACGCTACAAGAAAACATACGAAAGAGCGGTGCAGGATCTTGCAAAATTCATGTTGCATTTTGTTAAATCTACCAGAAGGTATAGAATGATTCAAAGAAATAAATCCGAGGATTTTTCAGAAAATTTTGATTGGAAAGCTCTGCGTTCCGAATATGAAAAGTCTTATTCTTATGCCTTAAAATCAAAATCCTGATCGGGGTTCCATTCCTCTAAAAAGTTTCTGATTTTATCCAGGCCAATGATCAAGGGAATAGGATCAAATTGCTCGTCGGCATAAAAGCATGGACAACTTGATTCCTGATATGGCCAAATACCCTCACCGGGTATAATCATGTATTTGTGATTTGGGCTTTTTTCAACATATTCCAAATTTAACAGGTGAAGAATTTTATCTAGGAATTCGTTTTCACAATGAATAACAAAAAAGGCCTCTTCCTTAAATTGTTCAAGAATTTTATCTGCGAGTTTGATTTCAACCTTTAAAAATTGTTCTTCCTTTTTCACTGCTATTGGATGCTATTCATTATAAACTCAAAAACAATCTGATTGTATTGTTGTGGATTTTCAATATTGCAAATATGTCCACTTTTTGGCATTACTTTTAATTGAGAACCACTATATAAACTGCAAAAGTCACGTGCTGGTTTTAAAAACAAATGATCTTCTTCCCCCATAACTACAAGAACTGCTTTATTCTGCTTACTAAAATCAAGTTGTGACACAGTTTCGCGAAATTTAGCGTATAAATTTAACCATCTTAAATATTCTCTCCGGACCAATTTTTGAGAGGCCTTAATGAATATCTTTCTCGAAAGATTATGATTCTTCCTTGGCATTACGATATAGGCGAAGACTTTATAAAGAAAAGGATAAGGAAAGATTTTTGCGAGTAGATAGGCCGATTTACTAAAATAATGTATTTGCCAATTGATCTTGTAGATTCCTCCGGTACCGATTAAAGAACTCACTTTGTGCGGGTACAAATCGCAATAACTGTGAATGATAAGCGAACCAATAGAAAGACCAATAAAATGTGCCCTTTCAATGTTATGATGTATCATTAATTCATTAATATCTTCGGCTATGCTTTTAAAAGTATAAGCTTTTTCAATTTCCTGACTTTTTGAATTGCCATGACCTTTTAAATCAATCAAAAGCAGATTGAAGTGGTTTTGAAAGAAGGGAATTTGAAATTTCCATGTAGAGATGTTTCCACCGGCACCATGAATAAAAACAATCCATTGTTTATTTGGGTCTAAGAGATGTGTTTCTGAATATAACAAGTATTAATAAAATTGTTATGACAATGACTTTAACAAATAATGACAGCAAGAGTTTAGAAATGGACAAAAGGGTATTGATAACCGGTGCAAGTTCAGGTCTGGGCAAGGAGTTGGCTCTTTTATATGCTCAAAAAAACAGGAGTCTATTATTGGTTGCCCGAAGCAAAAAGAAGCTGGAAAAAATTTCAATGGACATTGGCAAAAGGTATAATGTGAAAGTGGCCTTTATAGTGATGGATCTTGGCAAAAGTGATTCCGCCTATGAGCTTTTCAAATATTGCCAGAAATCAAATTTTCAAATTGATCTCTTGATCAATAATGCAGGTTTTGCATACCGGGGTGAGTTTTTAAAAGAGGAGATAGAGAATATAAGCGAGATGCTTTATTTAATGGTGCTTAACACAGCATTATTAACCAGATTGTTCGGACATGAAATGCAGAAAAAATCTGAAGGGAAAATAGTGCAAATCTCTTCAACAGCTGCTTTTCAGGCCGGTCCATATATGGCCGTATATTTCGCAGCCAAATCTTTTTTACTTTTATTGAGCGAAGCTATTCAATTCGAAACTAAATATCCCAAAATTCAAATAGCCTGTCCCGGAGCTTTTCATTCAAATTTTGAAAAGCGATCGAAAATGCAAGACAATATTTTTTTTAAACGAAGAGGCCTTCCGGATGCAGCGGAAATGGCCAAAAAGATGTTCAACTTTGCCGCGTCCAACAAGTCAATTTATGTCCCCGGATTTCGCAATAATGTGATTTTACTTTTAATACGATTCTTCCCAAGGAAAGTAGTTCATTGGGTTATTTCCATTTTCTTATCTAAGAAAAAGATTTAGAATCAAAAAGAAGCTTATAAAAATGATATAAACAGGAATGCCAATCTTGTTTTTCTTATTGTAAGTCCCTTGCCAGTAAATTATCTGTAGGGCAAATCCCGTAATGAACCAACCCAAATAATTTTTAAGAGGGATAATATTGTTTTCCCATTGCCAAAATTTAAGCAAGTCTGATATAGGCTCAATCCAAAGATCAATGAAAAGCATTAGTACGGTAGATAATAAAGCTTTGAGGATTAAAGGAATTTGAGATTTTCTAAAAAATGAAGCAGAAGCAATAGTTAATATCCACCAATTGATCCCTATTATGGGCGGAGTCTCCCAAATTTTTGGACCTAGACTGTCCATGTATTGATAATTTCCAAAAAATAAACCTGTATTCACACCAATCACTTCAACGATATAGGCGACCAAAACAATTAAAATGGAGTTGATAATAAATGAATTGTTTTTCTCCTGTTGATTTAAAAAGATCAGATATGCCGTTATTAAAAGATTGACAGGTGTAAGTGGAAGGATATATCTTGAATATCCAAGAAAAAAAGTGGCAAGAGCTACAAGGTGGAGAATAATAATAATCCCTATTGAATATTTTGCGGTAGAGTTTTTCATTTAATCAATTCGGATACAATTTTCCCGGAAAGTAAACATAATGGTATTCCTCCTCCAGGATGAACACTTCCTCCACAAAAATAGAGACCTTTTATTTTTTGACTGAAATTGGGGTGTCTTAAAAATGCAGAGAATTTAGTATTTGAACTAGTCCCATACAATGAGCCTTGATAAGAAGAGGTTTTTGATTCGATGCTCCTTGGGTCCAGGAGGGATTCATTCACGATGTACTCTTCTATTTTTGTATTCAGAATATTATTTAATTTATCAAGAATGTTTCTTCTTGACTTTTCAATCATTTGATCCCAATTCTGTCCGGTGTTCGCAGGGGCATTGATCATGACAAACCAATTTTCTGATCCTTTAGGTGCATCATTTGGGTTGTATTTTGAGCTGATATTTATATAAACGGTGGGGTCAGTATATAGCTCTTTTTTTCCAAACAGGTAATCAAATTCCTTTTTGTAGTTTCCGGAAAACAATATATTGTGGAGGTCCAATTCAGGAAATTCCTTTTTTACGCCCCAATAGAATATCAGTGCAGAACTAGAGCGTTCTTGTTTTAATATTTTCTCTGGATCTTTTTGACCTTTTAAAAGCTTCTTGTAAGTAGGATATATATCTGCATTTGAAACAACATAGTCAAATGACTCTTCTTTTCCATTAATTTTTATGCCTTGTACTTTGTTCTTATCCACTAAAATAGTCTCCACTTCAGTGTTGAAATGAAAGTTTACTCCTAGATCCTTTGAAAGTTTTACCAATGCCAACGTGATTTGATGCATTCCGCCAACAGGAAAATAGGTGCCTATGTTGTGTTCCAGGTGTGGAATGATATTTAATACTCCCGGGGCCTTGTAAGGGTTGGAACCATTATATGTTGCAAAGCGATCGAATAATTGCACTAGTCTTGGATCTTTAAATCGATTGCTGTTTACTTCATGCATGCTCACATTCAAATGGAGCCTAAAAACGTTCAGTAAGGCTTCTAAAACATCTTTGGTGAAATAGTTTCTCAATTTATGAAGTGATCTCTCCATAAATAACGCATGTGTTTTTTCATATAAGAAGGCACTCTTATTTAAATGATCAATCACACTTTTAGCATCCGTACCTGTTTTTTCCTGAACCTCTTTGGCAAATCTATTTTGATCACTGTACGCGATCAATCTGGTTTTATCATCAAAGAAATAATGACAGCTTTTTTCTATTTTCTTAAAGTTGTAATAATCTCTGGGATTTTTTCCCGCATCGTAAAAAACAGCATCCAGGTGTTCGGGTAAGGTAAAAAGGGAGGGACCCGCATCAAATCTGAATTTCCCCTGTTCAAAGGCACTAAGCTTTCCACCTGGATAACTATTTGAATCGTAGATATGAACCTCATGACCTTTTGCAGCCAATCTTGCGCCGGAAGCCAAACCGGCTACGCCTGATCCTATAACTGCGATTTTCATAAGGCCCAAATCAATGTCAAAATATAACTTATAATTATTAGGTATAGATATAAAAAAAGGCGAACTAAATAGTTCGCCTTTTAAAAAAAATATTTTGAGATTAATTCGATGCTATCAATTTAATGTCCAATTGGATATCTTCGGAGAGCACTTTGTCGGCAACGGGCATTTCAAATGATACATCATAATTCATCCTGTTGAATGACATGGTACCTCTTACCACTCTTCTTCCTTCTTCTTCGCTAAAAGTAATGTTTTCAACCGTTTCGGAATTGCTTTTACCTCGAATTGTAAGCGTGCCGATTGCAGTATTTCCTTCTACACTCTCTATCGTAAAGCTCGCTGTTGGGAATGAGTCGACAGCAAAGAAATCAGGAGATGATAAATGACCAACCAGTTTTTCCTGAGTTTGGCCTTCCTCTGGATTAAAGTTTTCATCAGTAGGAGTGATGCTTGTTAAATCCACCACAAAACTTCCTCCTGATATTTGCCCATTTTCCATCATCAAAGTGGCTTCACTTACATTAACTGTTCCTTCGTGGGCATATATTCCCAACATTTCACCTCTCCACCTAACTTTACTGTCTTCCGCGGATACTACAAAGTCGTCGATTGAAGCATTATCAGCTTCTGTCTCCATGTTTTCTTCAGTTGATGTTTCAGCTTCAGAGCTTTCCTGACTTCCTGAGCAAGCTACCATAAATAGGGTAGCTGTAAATAAAATAGCTGTTAAGAATTTGTTAGTTTTCATATTTGGTGCATTTGGTTTTAATTCGTTTCAATATTTAGAATTACTCATTGATATAAAAAGATATTTCAATAAATAACAAAAGTTTAACATTCAAAATAGTATTCTGTTTTCTTAAAGACAAAATTTGGTCTATTCTAAGATTAAAAAACAAGAGCTGATGTAATAAAATTCATCGATTTGATAGAAAATTTATAAAAATCTAGTCAGAGTAAATCCCTTCTGAATACTTTATTTTATCAAGAGGTAAAAATCGATGTTTTCAAAAACCAAATTGGAGTTGTGTTGAATATTTTAAAATAAGAAGTGGTCCTGAAACAAAGATTCTTTATATCTGAACTATCCTTATAACTTTGCCTAAAAAGGCATGCCTCCAAAAGTTTTAGTAATTAGCAATTACAATGATCCGGTTGTCACCCGACCGGAAGCTGAGATATTTATAGGCTTAAAGAAAGAAGGTCTTGAAATTGAGGTTATAAGCAAGGGCGATACTGATTATGGCAAGAAATTCCTGCAAAATGGCATCAAAGTATATGATAGGCTCATATCTAAGAAATACGATAAGGAGGAAATCAATTTTATAAAAGAAATTTTAAAAGAAGGAAAACACGATGTCCTTCAACTCTTCAATGGAGCAGCCATTGTCAATGGCATTCAGGCCGCTAAAAATCTTGATGTGTCAGTAGTGCTTTACAGAGGATTTTCAGGTCATATTCATTGGTGGGATCCATCGGCTTATACCAAGTTTTTACATCCACGTGCAGATAAAATAATTTGTAATTCTATTGGTGTCGAGGAAATTTTTAATCGTCAGCTTTTTTTTAATTCTGACAAGGCGATTACAATTAATAAAGGTCATAATTTAGATTGGTATAAGGATGTTAAGGCATTTTCAAGAAATGACCTGGGTATTGCGGATTCGAGTTTGGCTATCGCCTGTGTGGCCAATAACAGGCCAATGAAGGGGGTTAAATACATAATGGAGGCCATCACCAAATTGCCTGCTGAAATTGATATCGATTTATTTCTAATTGGCAAAGGATTGGACGATACTCAGTTCAAAAATATAATTAAGGGACACCCCAATGAGTGCAAAGTTCATTTTATGGGTTTCAGAAAGGATGCTTTAAGAATTGTGGCTGCTTGTGATGCTTTCATTATGGCTTCCACCAAAGGGGAATCGATTACCAAGGCAGTGCTGGAGGCAATGTCACTAGGCCTGGCACCTATTATAAGTGATATTGCCGGCAATAGAGAGTTGGTGGTTCAAAATGAAAACGGATTAATTTTTCCCTCAAGGAATTCCAATAAACTTTCTGAATGCATTCAAAAAATGGAATCTGACAGGGTTGCAACCAAACTAATGGGGAAGAAGTCAAAGGAGAGAATCGAAGGATTATTGAACATTAATACGACCATTTCCAAATACAGGAAATTGTATGAGGAACTGAGCAATAAAAATTAAGAAAGAATTTTCGTTAAAGCCTGATCCACATATTCAAAGGTTGATAAAACTTCTGGATGTCCGTTGACAATAGCTACATCATGTTCAAAATGGGCTGATGGCATTTTATCAGCTGTGGTGATCGTCCAGCCATCTGAATGTTGAACTATGTTTTTTGTGCCCATATTTATCATAGGTTCGATGGCGAGCACCATTCCATTTTTTAATTTAGGTCCTTTTCCGCGTTTTCCATAATTAGGCACTTCAGGTTTTTCATGCAATTGACGCCCCAAACCATGCCCAACCAATTCACGAACGACACCATAGCCATGACTCTCGGCATAATGCTGGATTGCAAAACTAATGTCTCCAATTCTATTACCGGCTTTGCACTGCTCAATTCCCTTGTCAAGTGAATCTCTGGTTACTCTTAGTAATTTTTTTGTGGCTTCATCAACTTCACCTACTTCGAAAGTAAATGCATGATCACCATAAAAACCATTCATTAATACACCACAATCCACTGAAATAATATCCCCGTCTTCAAGTGGCTTTTTAGTGGGAATCCCATGAACAACCTGCTCATTGCTCGACATACAAAGGGTATTGGGAAAATCATACAAACCCAGAAATGCCGGTTTCCCTCCATGATCTCTAATAAATTCTTCAGCCATGGCATCCAGCTCTAAAGGAGAAATCCCGGGGCGAATTTTTTCGGCAATAAGGCCCAATGTTTTGGAAACCAATCTTGCACTCATTCGCATAAGTTCTATTTCTTCGGAAGTTTTTATGGGGATTGAAAGCATCGCGCAAAATTAAGAATTTCGCAGCAATTCATTCAAACCGTTTTGCAGGGATATTAAGCCAGGATAAAATGGATTTATTAAATATATCTTCAACAATTTTAATATCTAGATCCATATCCTCGACGAATTTACCTATTTCCAAATCACCCAATGGAAAAGGGTAATCGGAGCCAAGGCAAACTTTTTCAGAACCTTGCATATCGAGAACATAGTTGAGCATTTTTGGATCATGTGTAATACAATCAACCCAAAACTTTCCAATATACTCTCTTGGATTTACAGGATTATCTAAAGCTACCAGATCCGGTCGACAATTAAATCCATGTTCTATTCTGCCAATTGTAGGCAGGAATGAGCCTCCTGCATGTGCAAAACACACTCTCAATTTGGGCAGTTTCTCAAAAATCCCACTAAAAATCATAGAACATATGGCTCTTGAAGTTTCAGCAGGCATTCCGACGAGCCAGGGCAACCAATATTCTTCCATATCATCTTTACCCATCATATCCCAGGGGTGAACCAGAATAGCCATGCCTAGATCTTGTGCAGCTTCGAAAATTGGGAAAAGTTCTTCTTCGGATAGGTTTGTATTATTAATGTTGGAGCCAATCTGTACACCTGGAAACTCACATTCATTTTTACATCTTTCCAATTCCTGAATGGCCAATTCCGTGTCCTGCATAGGAATTGTACCTAAGCCAATATAATTTTTGGGATATTTAGCCTGTACTTTCGCGATATCATCATTTAAAAATTTTGAGACTTCCAATCCGTCTTTTGGTTTGGCCCAATAGGAAAACATGACAGGGATTGTACAAACCACTTGTACCTGTGTATTGAACTGTGCGTATTCTTCTATTCGTATTTCAGGGTCCCAGCAATTTTCCTTTATTTCTCTAAAAAACTTTGTGCCGGACATCATTCTGGCAAAACCTTTTTTGTGATGATCAAGGGTGATAAAATTTCCATAACCAAATTTTCCTTTAAAATCAGGTAGCTGTTTTGGAAAAATATGGCTGTGCATGTCAATCTTGAGCATAGGTCGAGCTTTATCGCTAAGCTAATAAATATTAGAAATAAGGATATTTTATTGAATTAAAAATGATTGTTCAAAATCAATTTAACAGAAAATAAGCTTTAATAAGAAATACCGCTACTTGAGGCCCTGTTAAAAAACTTTTTCCCCTGGTAATTCAGAAGCCAGCTTAATCCATTTTTTTAATTGCTGTTCATCTAAATTATCATTTTCATAAATCCGAAAATATCTGACGTAATCCACTTTTGAAGCAATAGGTGGAATTGGTTTCAACTCTGTCCCTTTAAAAAAGGTTACAGAAACATATTTATTAGTACAATTGTAGGCAATGAACCAACCCTTACCCTCAATTCCATAAAAAGGGGTATTCCATCGCACGGCTTTTTTAACTTTTGGGACCACCTTCTCAATCAACTGATCAAGATAATGACCTATCTTACTTTTCCAATCCGGCATTGCGGCAATGTAATCCTGAACGGGTTGATCTCCATCGCCCTTTGGAATTTGGGGATTTCCACCGCTTAGCAATTTTGGTTTTTCATTCATTTTTCAGGTATTCAAATCATTAGAATTTAATACTAAATTATCATAAAGGGAATAATTAAATGCACCAGTATCGCCAGTGATGTTCAAACCATAAAAGGCTTGTTTTTTTTCTAATTTTCAATGTTTTAATTCTCAATTTTATTTTGGATCCAGGCTCATTACATAATCATAGCTTTCATTTAGGTATTCGGCCACTCTGCTAATGTCCTTTAACATTTCCTGGGGGACTAGTACATAACCCTGCATAATTGAATTATAGGATCTAAAATGGCTACTGCTCCACTCATGTATATATTTTTTTTGAACATCTTTTGAAAATCGAATTCCGATTTCACCTTCTTTGTTGAGTTGGGAAAACATATGTCCGTTTGCGGAAGTGTATGGGCTGTTTTTGCCCTTTCGCTCAAAACGAGGACATTTTGCAATTATCTTCTCATAAATTTTTAATTGTTCTTCCCACATAAATTTATAATTCAGGATGTTTTTAAAACGAATTTCATCCTATTTATTTTATCTAATAATTTAAAATACTGCCAAGGAATATCCTTTATTTCAAGCATTTAGAATTCTTAAATATTTGACCCAGGGACCTACTTCATTTTTGTATTGCTTGGCCATGACTCTGGAGATTTGTGCAATATGCCCAAGGTCATGAGCCACCCATGTGGCGATGAGTTCTGCAAGTGTAACTGATCCAAAATCCGGGTGGATGCCCTTTATTTTGAGTTGAAATTCTGTAATATTTAATGATTTCAATTCCTTAATATTATTTTCCCTCAAATGCTTGAATTCAGAAAGTAATTCAGATAGGGTTCTGTTTTGGTTTTCCTTGAATTGAGCAAATCGGTCAAAAGGAGTAAATTTTTTGTTCCCGGAATCCTTTAAGATGATTTTTACTCTGTCCATCCAATCTGTTTTCTCACCGTGAATCAAATGCCCGAGGATATCATAAGGACTCCAGGTGTCCGGACCTTCATTATTTCTAATCCAATCTTCAGACAAACCGGAGAGATAGGATTTTAGTGTTTGTGGTGTGTTTTGAAGGATTTCTATTGATTTCTTTAAAGAGAATTCCATTTTTTTTAACAATAAATTTAAGTATTCGCAGACTTATTTTTTAGTAAAACTTTATCCTCAACCAAAACGAAACTCGAACCAATAGAATTAGTGTTGGCACTTCAACAAGTGGCCCAATGACAACAGCGAATGCCTGCCTGGAATTTAAACCAAATACTTCAATGGCTACCGCTATGGCCAATTCGAAATTATTTCCAGCAGATGTAAAAGCCACAGAAGCGGTTTTATTGTATTCAATTCCGCTAGCTTTTGTAATAAAAAAACCAATGATAAACATCAAAGTAAAATAGATCAACAAAGGAATCGCTATTAAAACTACATCATATGGAATTTCAACAATCAGTTCGCCTTTCAGGGTAAACATTATGATGATTGTAAAAAGAAAAGCAATCAATGTTAATGGAGAAATAGCCAGTATAAATTTTCCTGTATACCTATCTTCTCTTTTTAACCTTATCAAATATGTGTCTGCTTAAATTCCCATCAAAAATGGAATCTCCAAAAAAATGGTTACACTTTCAGCAATTGTAATTATTGAAATATCTACTATGGCACCATCGAATCCAAAATAGGGTGGAAGAATCGTAATAAAAATCCATGCATAAAAACTATAAGCAAATACCTGAAAGATACTATTTAGTGCAACAAGGCCTGCACCTTATTCGCTGCTTCCTTCGGCGAGATCATTCCAGACCAGTACCATGGCAATGCATCATGCCAAACCAATAAGAACCAAACCCACCATATACTCCGGATTATCACTGAGAAAGATGATTGCCAATATTAACATCAGTAACGGGCCTAAAATTCAATTGAGAAATAGGGAAATTGACAATAGCTTTAAATTTCTAAAAACCTTTGGTAATAGCGTGTAATTGACTTTGGCCAATGGCGAGTACATCATTAAAATCAATCCAAATGCAATGGTTATGTTAGTTGTGCCGCTGTTAAAGGAATTAATAATTTCCGGAAATGTCGGAAAAAAATAACCAATACCAACTCCGCAAACCATGGCTACAAAAATCCACAAGGTTAGATTATTATCTAGAAACCCCATTTTTTTGTTATCGCTGATGATTAAATTTTAGAGAATAGAAAGTACATCTCATTTGCAATTTGAAGACTTCTTTCCAGATATTTCTCATATTCTTCAGGGCTATTATCAAATTCTTTTGGATCATGATAGGTAATGGGAATTCTAAATTCTGAACCTGCAACAAAAGGACAACCGTCATCGGCCTGTGAGCAGGTCATTACGGCAGCAAAATGAGATTTAGGATTAAAAACATCTTCGAATTTTTTAGAATAAGCAATTACGGGGTGCTCATTTTCAGAAAACTTTATACTGTAAACGGGATTTTGGCCATCCGACAGTTTTTTAATTTCATAGCCTGTATTTTTTAAAGTCTCAATTACTCTTGGATAAACAGATGTAGATTCAGTACCGCCGGAATAGCAGCTAATTTTATCAATGTTAAAATGAAAGGCCATAGTCTGCGCCCAAACCTGAGCCAAATGGCTCCTTCTGGAGTTATGAGTACAAATAAAATTCAGATTTATTCTTAGTCCCTTAGCTCTTTTGCTTTGGATATATGCTATTAGTTTATCCAGTAAGTTCTTTCGTTCTTTTGGGATTGAATTCGTATCTAATTCTGAGATGAATTTCTCTATTCCCCTGTATAAATTGCTATTTGCCACTTTTATAAATTTTATCTGCTTATACCTTATTTAAATTGTGTAATCGCTTAATATTAGTTGATTTCCAGCTTATTTCTCAAACTGTTTTTCCAGGTTCTGCTTTTGATTAAACAATATATTGCAATAATACGATAATTAAAAATAAACCTAATAGCCTTGATTGTTTTTAACTGGTCAAATAGTCTTTTAAAGATTTTTAGATGTTATCTGATTAAGTCCAAATAATGATTCGCTGTAATTCCTCAAAGACGCCTATACCGGCGTGACCTATGTTTTAATCAATAGATAACTAAAAGAAAATAATCAGGCCCCTGAAATTAACTTTTTTCTGAATCTTTCTTTTTTGGCACAGGGTCATAACCGCTACTTCCCCAGGGATGGCATTTTCTAATTCGATTCAAGGCCAATTTCAAACCTTTAATTGGCCCCCAAATTTGAATGGCCTCAACAGCGTATTGAGAGCAAGTAGGTACATGTCTGCAATTCTGACCGAGTATAGGAGACAAGGTCCATTGATAAATACGGATAGGGACTATCAAAATGTATGAGAATACTTTGCTCATTCAATTATGTAGGAGGATTTTCCTTCTTTTCCATCCATTATTTTAATACCTGCCTTTTGCAATTCATCTCTGATTTTATCAGTGAGCGCATAATCCTTTTTGCGTTTTGCATCCGCCCTTAAACCCATCAAAATTTCCATAGCAGCATCCAAATGAGAACTTTGATTTTCTTCTTCCGGAATGAGTCCTAAAACAGTTTCTATAAATCCACGGTAGGTTTTTTCTAGGAAATTAAAAGTGTCTTTGGATATGTTACTTAAGGGAATAGCTCCATCCTTAATTGCGTTGATTTTGGTGGACAAATCAAATAGATTAGCCAGCGTTTTAGCAGAATTAAAATCATCCGACATATTTTGATAACATTGCTCGCAAGTAGCTTTTATTTCCATGTCAAGGGCTTCATTTATTTTCCCGGCTTTTTCGTAATTAAGGCTTTGAAGGTTTTGTAAACTTTTCATCAATTTTTTATAGCCTTTTTCCGCAGCGCGCAAGGCATCATTTGAAAAATCCAAAGTACTTGCATAATGCGCCTGCAACATAAAAAAACGAATAGTCATAGGAGAAAAACCCTGATCAAGCAATGGATGGTTGCCGGTCATTAGTTCCGAGGGTGTAAAACCATTACCCTCCGACTTACTCATTTTCTTTCCATTGACAGTAAGCATATTGGTATGTATCCAGTATTTTATTGGATCCTTATCATAAGAAATTCTATTCTGTGCTATTTCACATTCATGATGGGGAAATTTCAAATCCATACCCCCACCGTGGATGTCGAATTGTTCACCCAGATATTTATTGCTCATGACAGAGCACTCCAAATGCCAACCGGGAAAACCCAATCCCCAGGGAGAGTTCCAGCGCATTATATGATTGTCTTCTGCCTTTTTCCATATGGCAAAATCAAGTGGATTTCTTTTTTCATCCTGTCCGTCCAAATCACGCGTATTGGAAATCATATCTTCTATATTCCGGCCGGTGAGACTTCCGTATTTGTAACTCTTATTGTATTTCTCTACATCAAAATAGACCGATCCCTTTGACTCATAAGCAAATCCCTCTTTTAGAATCTTTTGAACCATTTCTATTTGTTCGATTATATGAGCCGTAGCGGTGGGTTCTATACTCGGAGGAAGGGTATTGAAAAGTTGCATTACCTGATGGAAACCATTGGTGTATTTTTGTACAATTTCCATGGGTTCCAGATTTTCCAATTTTGCTTTTTTTGCAATTTTGTCTTCACCACTATCCTCGTCGTTGAGTAAATGTCCGACATCAGTAATGTTGCGAACATACCTCACTTTATAGCCTAAAAACAAGAAATATCGATAGATAAGATCAAAACTTGTAAAGGTTCGTACATTGCCCAGATGGACGTCTGAATAAACCGTAGGGCCGCAAACATACATTCCAACATAGCCCTCCACCGCGGGCTTAAAATCTTCTTTTTTTCTGCTTATCGAATTAACTAGACTGACTGGATATGTTTTGTACTTCATGAAATGCTCTGATTAATTGCAAAGAAATATGATTAAAGCCGGATTATTAAATATAATCGCCTTTTTATCAGTGACAGAGCACATTTGCTGCTCCAGTAGCCATTAAAAGATTGGGTTTGGTTTTGGCGCTAAATCCTAAAGACTCTACATAGCCAACTGCAGCTTTCTTAAGTTTATAGGAGGCATATCGCGGGTTGTCGTTGTAATCCAGATCAATTTGGTGCACATCTATGCCACAATCATTTTTTAAATACAATGCCAGATTGGTTGAACGCTCGAGTTCTGACCATAACCTCGTCCAGATATCGGTGATCTTTGGGACGCGATCCTTTTTATAAATTACATGCGCTCCCTGTTGAACAAAACGGAACACTACGGTAGTAACATAGACGGTGTGTTTAGAATAATTTTGACTGTCCGTTCCAATATGCAATTCTACATTAGGATTTTGATTAAGCAATCCGGGTACATAATCATCAACCTGAACCTTTGTGCCACAGCCCATTTTGTTATATACTATTTCATCCATTACAGTAGAATTGTCAAGCATTCACATAAATATAAACCACAGAAATTAAATATTGCTTAAGAAAATGTTAATTCATTGAAAATGTGCTGCTTTAAAATCTAAAAAATTGGATATAAAATCATTTATTGTGAAGTTTACTATTTAAGAATTTTATGAAAGAATTTCTCAACAAGCTAAAAAAATGGACATTTCGCCTGATTGTTGTGGCGGCAATTGTATTTATTTGTGTTATTGTTTTTTTAAGCTCGATGACCTACAGTGAAGGGTTTATCATAGGCAAAGCCACTTCATTTAGTAAAAAAGGCATAATATTTAAAACCTATGAAGGCGAAATAAAAGTATCCGGATCAGATTTGGCAGAGCTGGAAGGTCTGGAATCGGGTAAATGGGCTTTTAGTGTCAAAAAAAATATTGAAAAAGAAGTTCTTGAATCCATTGAAAAGGCAATTGAAGAAAATAAAAGAGCCAAGTTTTATTACAAGGAAAAATATTGGAAATCATCCTGGTCCGGGGATACAAAATACTATGTATATGATGTTGAAATATTGGAGTAGAGGCACAGTTTTAGCTCTTTTTATATTGCTTGTTCTTAGTTGTACTAATTCCCAGGCTATGTCTGACAGCAGTGCTGTTGTTTGGGTATTGATTGAAAAGGCGAAAATTGAATCAGATTCCAGCAATCCCAAAGATCATGCGAAGATCATGAGGCAACATATGGACTATTTGAGCAAAATTCACAGCGAGAAAAGAATGTTGGCTTCAATTTCCTTTCAAGGAGGTGGTGGCTTAATGTTTTTTAAAAGCAATACCGATAGTATTAAAAGCTGGATGAAACAAGACCCCGCTATTCAGAATAATTTATTTACTCTTACCTATCTTACCTGGATTCCTGAAAAAGGAAATATTTGTCAAACAGATAAAAACAGTAAGCTTGGAAACGTAAATGTTACCTTTATTAGTTTTTCAGCTCCAAAGGATCCCGCCATGAGAGAAAAAATCGAAAAGAAGAAGAATAAACTTTTGACAGAACTTAAGGATTCAGAGCAAACCATGTGTCTGGGCAAGATGAATGAAAACAATACATATGCAGTTATTAGTGCAAATGCAGCAGTTGAAAAAGAAGAAACGGAAGTCAGCAAAACTATAGGTGATGGAATCATGAAAGATGCCTACAAAGCCTGGGCGCCTTTAGCTGCTTTTTGTGATTAAAACATGAATTCTAACAAGCGAACATCAATTTCGATATCCGGAATTAAGAATTTCATTGATCACGATATTTGGGAAATAAAAGCGGATCCCAAAAAGGAATTTCTTAAATATTATACCTTAAGCATTATAAGGGTACTTATCCTGTCTTTTGAGGGTTTCATTAAGGACAATGTTCAAATCAGGAGTAGTGCATTGACTTTCTTTTCTCTATTGAGCATTGTACCACTTCTTGCGATGGCCTTTGGGGTTGCAAAGGGCTTTGACCTGGAAAAACAACTACATGTAGAACTAATAGAAAATTTCAGCGGACAGGCTGAAGTAATTGACCAGAGTATTTCATTTGCACAAAATCTTTTAGAAAATACAGAGGGTGGATTAATAGCGGGAATTGGATTTGTAGTATTGGTTTATTCAGTACTTCGGCTTTTCTCCAACATAGAACAAAGTTTTAATACCATTTGGAATGTAAAAAAAGAAAGGTCGATTGTAAGAAAATTAAGCGATTACCTTGCAATTGTATTATTGGCGCCTGTATTTCTAATAGCTGCCAGCAGTTTGACCATACAGATTACTAACATCATTACTGAAATAACCAATGAAATTGAGTTTTTGGGCATTATGGACTCATTGCTTTTGCCATTACTAAGAATACTTCCTTATACAGTCATATGGACCTTATTTCTATTGATGTATATGATTATGCCGAATACAAAGGTCAAATTTAAATCGGCATTAATAGCAGCCATAATAGCAGGTTCTGCTTATCAATTAACTCAGTGGGGACTAATCAATTTTCAAGTTGGTGTGTCGCGCTACAATGCCATTTATGGAAGTTTTGCCGCGCTTCCTTTGTTCTTGTTCTGGTTACAGCTAAGCTGGTTAATATTTTTATTTGGTGCGGAATTGGCCTTTTCACATCAGAATATTAGCAATTTTGAAAGGGATGTTGCTGAAAGTGAAATGAGCCGACAAGCAAGGATGGAAGCAATTTTTGTGATCGCCACATATGTTATTAATAAGTTTGTGGGTAGAGAACATGCACCGAGTTTTGAAACTATAGCTCAGGAATTAAAGCTTCCGGTAAAAATAACGCATTCTATTCTCGAAGAACTGGTTGAAGCTGAAATTCTCACAAGAACGGAAGATACAGATGGAGACCTAAGCGCATATCAACCGGCCACTGATCCGAATTATATATCTTTTGCATTTATTATGGAAAAAATGAATACAAAGGGAAAAAATTCAATTTGGGATGAAAAAGATTTTGACTTTGAACAAATTAGAAGTCAGATTGATATTATGAACAAAGAAACCAGCCTTTCTTCGGCTTCGCTCTTACTTAAAGACATTAAACTTAGCTAGACTCAAACTTTTCTGATAATTAAATCCGCCAGGAATAAAAAAAACAACACAACCGCAGGAAACCCACGATTGTGTTCAGACCTAACTTCAATACGATTAACGATTCAAAACTAACACAGCCTTATTTATATCTGTCAATATTTTATAAATTATTAAGGATAATTACAAATAATTTAATTTATTAGCAATTTAATTATTATTCTTTCAGTTTATTATTAAAATGATGCTCAACTATTATAAAATTGACAAGGTGGATAAGCAGATAATCAACTTTTTATCAAATGATGCGAGAATGCCCTATACTGAAATTGCCAAAATTATTGGGGTATCAGTTGGCACGGTGCATGGAAGAGTAAAAAAGCTTGAAGATGCCGGGATTATTAAAGGTGCAACATTGACCATAGATTATGTTCGCTTGGGTTATCGATTTATTGCTTATGTGGGTATCTTCTTAAGAGAAACATACAGATCTGATGACGTAATTAAAGAATTGTACAAAATTCCCGAAGTAACCATTGCAAACGTGACCTCCGGACAATTTTCAATTTTTACAAAAATAAGATGCAGGGATACTCAGCACGCAAAAAAGGTGATTGACAAAATATTAGGAATTAAAGGAATCAGACGAACAGAATCTATGATTGCATTGGAAGAAAGTTTTAATAGCAAACAAAGACTAATCAGTTCAATATTCGATCAAATGTGATCAAAAGGCGAATACCATTCTTTTGCTATCCACTTTTACATTATCGATCACAAGGGTGTAAATAAATGTACCGCTTTTATTATAGCCGTGATTGTATATTACTTCATTCATTCCTTGGTGAACCTCAACGGGAATTCTGGTAATTTCCCGGCCGTCAAGTTCTCTAAGTTGTATAAAAGCCTCCGAATATTTTGGAACTACCTCTGCATGAAATGCAATTAATGTGGCCTCATCAAATGGATTGGGTTTATTTTGTAAAAGAGTAATGCCAGAATAGGGGCCTTTTAATTTATCAAGCCCTGTGGCTGCCACAGTTAAAAATTCTTCATTTGAGAAAAGACCTTCTATTCCATTTTGGTCAACCGCACAGGCACTTAAAAAATAAAAACCAGGACCATAACTGGGAAAAGAATCTATGCTACTATTGCTTAAATGAATTGTATCAAAATCATTTCCGGTAGTTCTTATTCCGACTTTATAAAGACCGGTAGAGTCGGGATCATTAATTTCAACTTTCAAATAATTGTCAGTTGCAAGGCTGCTTAGAATACTCACTTTTCGAGGCGAAGAACTTAGCGCAGTAGCTTCTGCAGCATTAATGATTGCATTTCTTGCCAGATAATTAAAGTCAATAAAAAAGCTATCAATGATATTATCATTATTTGTATCAACCCCCAATATGTCATTGCTTGTGTGTTGCCTGTCGGTATAACCGGGGCCTGCAGAAGCATTTCCATGTTCATTGGCTGAGGTAAAACGCATAGCTGTAAACCCTTGCTGCCGGAATGGTATATGATCTCCTCCGCGTCCCGAACGATCCTCTTGAGACATTATGGTAATTTGCATTGGAACAGAAACTATAGGAAGCAGTTCATCTTCATAAGTGATTTTGATATGCCTGCTCAAAGCTTTGTGTTTTGAGTTCAGGCCACCTCCGGAAAAAAGTCTGACCTGAGTTGAATCAATGTGATTTAAACCCGGACAACTAGGAGCCGAACTGGTTTGCCCACATATAATACCACCCACAATATCATTATTGAGAACCGCTTTAATTGGAAGGTTATTTGCACTGGCATAATCAGCCATTGCATCCGCACCCAAAAGTCCTTGTTCTTCAGCTGTAGTCAACATGAAAAGCATTGTTGCTTCAAAAGTGTACTTGCTCATTATTCGCGCAAGTTCCAATACAAGAGCTGAACCACTGGCATTATCTTCTACACCCTCGGCAATACAGGCGGTGTCGCATAATACATCACATCGTGAATCTAAATGAGCCTCAATAAGAATTATTTTATCAAATACAGTATCAGTTCCGGGTAGGACTGCCAGGATATTTTTGTGTTTATCCACACCACAAATACTTAAATCAAAATCCAGATAGCTAGCCAAGAGCCTACCGTGATTTTGATTGCTGAATTCCTGAAATTTAGCCAGAGCCCATCTCCTTGCAGCACCAATTCCGATCGTACTTGAGCTGGTATCTGATCCTGAATTTCGTGTGCCAAATTCACTAAGTTTGATTAAGTAGGATTTTAAGGAATCTGTACTGATTTCATTATTTAAACCTTGAATAATAGTTTGAGGATTATCTATAATTTGAGGTGGTAAATAATTCAGAGGGTTGTATAATCCTTTTAAAACAGAGTCTGCCTCAGGGTTGCTCAATCTTATATTTGTTTGCGAAAAAGCCAAAGAAGCACTAAGAACAATAATTAAAAGAAAGGCTAAAATTTGTTTCATAGCATATAAAGATAATACTTAGATTAAATTTAAAGACATAATTTTATGTTATGAAATATTGTCGTTCGAATCATTTCACACTAATTCTATTCCTCTTATTGATTTCTATTATCAGTTCTTGTGATAAAAAATCAAGTCAGAATGAAGAAGTAAGAAAACTAGGCACAATAGAATTTGAAAATAGCGGAGCTGAAAATGCTCAAAATGCATTTTATCAAGGTGTGTTAGCCTTGCATAATTTTTGGTACCCGGTGGCTGAAGCTTCATTTCGCGAAGCCATTCAAATGGATTCAGGTTTTGCAATGGCTTATTGGGGCGAAGCCATGAGCAAGAATAAAACGCTTTGGCAGATTCAGGATCGCAAAAAAGCCAGGGAAATCCTCAGTCAATTGGGAAATTCAAAAGAAATGAGGTTAAAAATGGCGGAATTAGAAGTGGAAAAGGATTTTATAAGGTCATTGGATGTATTGTATTCAGAAAAGGATAACAAACTAGAAAGAGATCAGGATTATGCTGTGTTTATGGAAAACATGTTGAACAAGTATCCTGACAATTTAGAAGTAAGAGCCTTTTATGCCCTTTCATTATTGGGTTTGCTGAGAGACAACCAGGGAAATGAGGATATTCGAATGAAATGTGCGGCTATTTCACAACAAGTTTTAGACAAAAACCCCAATCATCCGGGTGCACTCCATTATAAAATCCATGCTTTGGATGATCCCTTGCATGCCATACTTGCCTTAGATGCCGCTTATAAATATGCAAAAGTAGCACCGGAAAGCAATCATGCATTGCATATGCCTTCGCACATTTTTGTTCAACTGGGAATGTGGGAAAATGTAATTTCTTCCAACATTAATGCGAGGAACGCTTCTGAAAACTGGGTTAAGAAAGAAAAACTAAACCGTACATATCTCGACAATCACAGTTTATCATGGTTGGCATATGCATATACACAGGCCGGTTTGTTCGATAGTGCCTTAGTTCAACTGGAAAAGATTCAAATAAATAATAAGGATACCTTTACCAGACGAGAGAAGCATTATGAGATTGATATTCTTACGCGAATCTGGGTTGAAAACTCATCCGATCTTGGAGATTACAGTTTCGAGATTGAGGGCGTTAATAGCGTGTCCGAAATGTCTCTTGCCAAATATCAGTTTGCATATGGATGGAGAAGCCTTGAAAAAGGGGAGAGGGATAATTGTCTTGCTTCCATCCAAAATATCTCTGAATATTTAAATCAAATGGATTCAACAGAATCATTTGATCAAAAAATCATTGAAATATATCTGAATTCACTTAAAGGGTTGTATTTCTTTGAGAACTCTGGTTTTGACAATGCTGAATCTTATTTTGAAAAGGCTATTTTATTGGAGGAATCCTTAAACCCTCCAACAGGTCCACCGGATATTATCAAACCCATTCACGAATTATATGCTGAAATCTGCTTAAAAGAAGGGAAAATTGAAAAATCCATTGACTTATTCAAAACCAGCCTCATGCGAACACCAAATAGAAGCATGAGCCGTTTAGGACTGGCACGGGCTTATCGGGTGAATGGAGACTTTGCTTCGGCTAAATACCAATATGAAAAATTCGCAGAAAATTATTCCAATGCCAGTGATGATAAAAATCAAAGTGAGGCTTTGACATTTATTAAAAATAATGAACAATTAAGCTCCAAAGATTTTATCAGTTCTTCTAATCGAATTCTTAAATACGACTCAAAAATGAAGATTACCCAATGTCAACCGCTGAATTAATTATTTATTGACGATCGTGAAAACGCGGTTTACATTGAATCCAAAATAAATATCACCGTCCAGAATATTACCATCGGTATCGGGGATGGAATAAGCTGCAATCATAGAACGCGAATTCGTAATGTGAAGAGAGAAAATATGGCCACCTGTTTCTATATCTACACCTAATGCTATCGCATCGTATTTATCAGATCTGTTTTGATTGATTTGATAAAAATACTCAGTATTTAAGGTTACCATTCGACTTAATTTAATTCTCTGACCAAATCCTATTGAATAAATATCATTGGGATCTTCCGTAGTTGCCACCAAATTCCTGTGAACAAGCCCTGGAGTTAATTGTACCGAATATGAATTGCTGATCTTTCTGGCAATCAGCAATTGATGGTTGAAAAAGTATCTTGAAGAAAAGTAATTTTCTCTTTCCTCATCTAAATATTTTAAACCGTTTACTGCCATATTTCCATAATACACAAGTGTAAATGGCATATTTTTTAATCCGCTGGATTGACGAAGCAATTTGAATTTAAGCATTCCATCTACTGTCTTACCAACAGAACTTCTGCCTATTCCTATGGCCAGTCTTTCATTGATTCCATATTCAAATCCGAGTCTTACCGTGGCATTGTCAAGTCCAAACAAATCGTAGGCGCCATCACTGAGTTTTCCAAATCTGTGTCCAATTACAAATTGCAGAACACCATGCGCCGGGTTTTCAATGGATTGCCCATTGATTATTCGGGTAGTTTTAAAAGTCGCATAGGTGTACTCGGTTGTTTCTACATCTGTTTCGGATTCAAGCAGGTCCATAAGGTCATCCTGAGAATAAGAAAATGTAAAGGATAGTGCGACCATCGAGATCGCCAATAGTAGTTTATTTACCATAAGGCTCGTAGCTTATGTCCACTGTCACTTCCACCACTTCAGCAATGTTATTCACCTTGCCTGCTGGTATTTTAATTCCGTGTTCAGCAACTTTTACATTAAATTTCGACTTGCCTTGAATTTTATTTCCGTCGCGTATTAATTTTCCATTAATGCTGTATTCTTTGGATACGCCATGAATTTCGAGCTGTCCTTTTACTACAACATCATATTCTCCATTTTTACTCAAGTTAATAGCTTCAAAATTCTGAATCACACCTTTAAAGCTGGATTTGGGGAATTTTTCCGATTCCACATAACTCTCGTTGAAATGTTCCTGCATCAAGGCCTTTTCAAATTCAAAACCTTTCATAAGCATTGAAAATACCATGTCGCCATTTGTAACATTTAATATGCTGGTCACCTGGTGGTTATGGGCTTCAATATTTTCCATTGGTGCTTCGGAAAAGAAGGAAACATGACCTGTTCTGGTAATGTACTTTTCCTGTGCAAAAACAGAGATTGAAACCATAAGAAGTGATAGAAATAATATAGTTCTCATAATATTAGTTTTGCGGAGCGCCGGCATTAATCCAGCTTTCCAATTGTTTAATTTCACATTCGCTTAGAGGTGTAACACTTGAAGGAGGCATGGTCATTTGATCTACCGCCCTTACTTTTATTCGATCTGTATTTTGACTTACAGAATTAAAATCTGAAAAATTCGGATTTTGTGGGCCACCGTGACAGGCGGGAAGCGCACATTTAGTATTAATTATAGTAGCAATATTGGCATCATAGCTGAGACTATCTGTATTGCAGACTATTTCTCCTGGATACAATTCTTCTTCATTGTCGTAATAGCAGGATGAAATCACTGCAGTGAATACAAATAATATTAGAACTAATTTAATTATCCTGTGCACCATCGTTTATCCAAGCTTTTAGTTTGCTTATATCGCAATCGGGTAAGGGGCCGGAAGGAGGCATAGGACTGGAATGCGTTCTTTCTATAGCTCTTACCTGTATTTTATTTAAATTATTGACTATGATCTGGTGATTTTCCCATATAGGACGAACCGAACCTGATCCGTGGCAAGTCGAATTCGTATTACAGCTGCTGACGAATATCGGAAGAACGTCATTTGCAAATGAAATAGAACTTGTATCGCACTCATCACAGCGATTGTTATTGGCACCCTGAAGAATCCATTTTTCTATCAAGCGAATCTTTTCATCATCCAGCATTTGGCCAACAGTTTGTCCTACGATCCTTGGCATTAATTTATCTGGATCATCTTCTGTTATTCTCTCATAAATATCACTTTCCTGTAGATTAGAGGGGGTGATTTCAGTCATAATACCATTGTAATTGGAAAGGTCCAGGTTGCTCTGTTGTGTGCCTGCATCATGGCAGGGAGAAAAGGCGCAGTTCGATTGAAAAATGGGTAGTATATCATTTTCAAAATAGACAATACTTGTATCACAGTTATTTCCTGTTGTATCTACCGGATTCGATGTGGTATCCATGGGATTATTACCGGGTGTATCCTCCGGGATCACCGGATCGTGTGTACAGGTAATGGCCAGCATTAAAATGACAGCGATATAAAAGAGGTATGAAAACTTCATTTTCAATTAAGGACAGAACACTTTTTTAATGTAATTGTAGGTTCAATGAGGTCATCATAGCCAACAAAAAGTCCTTTAATTTTGACAGTTTCATCTTTCTTAAAAAAATCTTTTGACTTTTCCAGCATTTCACAATTTGCGATTCCCATGCCACCATCAGATAAAAATAAATGGACATGTTCTCCATCCTGAATATCACTCATTGTGGCTTCTATCATTAAAACTTTGTCGGTATATTTAGAATTGGATTCGTCCGGTTTTTGCTCAAATTCATCAATTAGGGCAGAAAGATGTGTTTCATAATCTACCTGAGCAGAAGCGATATCCTTATGGGGTTTATTGTAAATTTTGTAAACAACAAAAAGCCCAATTATGACTATCAACACCAGACCGAGAAATACTTTCCAATTCATAAGACTTTTTCCTTAAAAATACTATTAAATTCCTTTTATGGAAATTTTTTAGAATTAATTCCTGTTCAGAAAAAACCCTGAAAAGTTTAGTTGGATAAACCGGGCAGTAATTCAAGTACACCATTGGCCATCATTTCTATGGCAAGAGCTGCCAGAAGCATGCCCATTACTCTTGTTGCGATTTTAATCCCCGAAACCCCTAAATATTTCCCAATTCTGGAAGCAAATAATAGGAGAACTGTAATAAACAAAGCCACCAGCAGTGAAATACCAACCATGAGAAATTTATCAAGGAATCTGGAATATTGATTTGAATAAATAATCAATGTGCTAATTGTACCCGGTCCGGCAATAATAGGCAGGGCCAAAGGAACAATGGCTACATCGTCTTTTTCCTCAGCGTGTTTTTGCTCTTGCTTGGTATGTTTTATTCCGCTTTGTCTGGAATTGATCATTGAAATGCCAAGAAGAAAAATGATAACTCCACCAGCCACTCTAAACGCACTTACAGAAATTCCGAAAACTGAAAGAACAAAACTTCCGATTAATATGACCACAGTAAATATAATTGCTACCGATAAACCGGTTTTTAAAGCAATGCGCTTTCTTTCAAAAGTAGTATTTGTAGATGTCAGACTTAAAAATATTGGAATGGCACTAAATGCATTTGTTATGACAATCAATGCAATGATAAATTTGATAATTTCGGTGCTATTCATAGCTTGCAATTTTAGAAATTTTTCAGGTCAAAATCTCAATAGTTTGTACTTAAATTATAGTTGAAAATTTTATCATTAAAGAAATAAATTAGAATGGATGTAACAAAAGCAAAGGTTAGGGGATACCACCTAGATTTGTACGGGCATGTCAATAATGCGAGATATCTTGAATTTCTTGAGGAGGGAAGGTGGTCTTTTTATGAAAAACGCGTTGACCGGGATCAAATTCATAGCAGGGGCCTGGGCCTTGTAGTGGTTAACAACAACATTAATTACAGATATCCGGCACGTCTTCATGATGTGCTTGAAATTCATACCGACGTAGAACGAATTGGTGAAAAGAGCATTACTTTCAAACAAAAGATTTTTCTTGATGGTACTCAAACTCTGGTAATTGATGCTACAGTTGTATTTGTAATACTGGACATGAAAAGCGGGAAAGCGATCCCAATTGATGATGAATTAAAGTCCTACATGAAGGATCCCTAAAGATTAACTTCCATTTTCATTGGTAAACTTCCTGAGCATTTTGGCGGTGCTTTTTTGAAGAGATCTTTTAAAAAATAGTGTCCATCCAAATAAAAGACCTTTAAAACCCAATGCCTGTATTGCCCAATTGTAAAGATTGAAATCGTCATAGTGTCTGTATATTTTACCATCTTTAAACTCAAAATTGGCTTTTATTACGTTTTTGACTCGTCTGTTAGTTTTACTAAATGTATATTCTGCTTCCCATTTAGCACTTCCTTTTTCAGTATTGGCATGAACATCAAAATAATCCAGAATAAAATTTTTGTCTTGTTGAGATTCACAAAGCATTCGCCACATATTGCAGACTTGCTCACCTTTTAGTAAGCCAAATGCCGGATCCTCAAATTCCACATCAGGATGATAATGTTTAATCATTCCCTCGGCATTGAGGTTTTTAAAATTATTATAGAAATCGCGAATTAGATTATCCACATTGAAAACTAATAAAAATGTTTAATATTCATGGAAATAAATTCAGACCTAAATTTTCTATTGTTTAGATTTTTTCTTTTATCCGGGAATTAAAAATGTCAGACCGCCACCAAAATTTACATGTGAATTATCTTGTCTTGTATCATCCGGAAATGTCACAGTACTGCCATTAACCGTTATTTTACTCAGTGAATTTATAATATAAGATCCGAATAAATGAAGTAAAACACCTTCAGCTACCTGAATATCAAATCCCAGATCTAACATTAATCCTAAACCTTCACCTCTGAAATTAACGGACTGTCCGGCAAAGGCATTATTCACGTAAGAAAAGTAACCAATTGAGGTACCAAGGATTAATGCGCTCTGATCCAGACCGGTGGGATACCTACCGCAGAAATGAGGGCCGAAATAAACCATACTTATATTGTCTTCAACATTGATCGTAAAAGATTCCTGTAGATCAGGATCAAAAAAACTGAATGTTCCGGAATTCGAAGTACCTGTTCTGCTCACTCTAAGTCCATAACCAGTCTGGCTTTTGTAAGGAAAATAGTGAAAACTTGCTCCAAATTGATACCCACTTCGCAATTCATCCTCGTATGCTTTGAGGTCTGCACTCAATCCCGAGGCGCCTTTGGCTGTGAGGTAGCTATATGCCCCCATAATGCTTAGTCTTAATAGTCCCGCTTTCGATTCTTCACCAGTACTTTTATCATATTTGTCTTTATTTGCATTGTATTGATCATTATAGGTATTGTATGGGCTAACACTTTGATCCTGAGTTGGGTTTGCATCTGATTTAGTACCAGACTGATTAACAATAGTATTTGATTTTTTGATACCGCGATTATAGGATTGAACCTGATCAAGAAGAATTACAGTTGAACGAATTTCATCGCGGACCGCATAATCAAAATGAATAAAGCGTTCTGTAATCTTAGTAATTTTGCATTCAAAAGTATCGCCTTTGACAGTAACAATATAATCTTGAGCAAGCCCTGCATAGCTGATCGAAAAGAATATGAAAATAAATAGTAATTTTTTCATGTTTTGAATGTTAGATTAGTTCCTTTGAAAAAAGGCTCAGTAAATAGCACGCAATTTTATAAATAATTTATGCTGCAAAAAAGGATTTAAAATTTGAATTTTTATTCATAGACTAAAATTGCTTCGTTCCTGGCACAAGTCACACCTTTTGGAATTTGTGGTTTGCTACAATCCGGAATTATATTCAAATGTTGGTTATAAGTACGCTCTGTGGATTCATGGCTGTTTAATTGTGCAAACAGCAATAAAGTATCAGTTTTTAAATTAAAAGCCAGAAACCCTTGTGGGCCACCCCGCGCTTTTGCCCCGTAAGCAACATAAGACCAATCCTATGAGTCTAAACATTGAGCGCTCTGTGCCAATGTTACTAATTCATTGAATTGTTGTTCAAGTTTCTGGCGGTCGGACTCCCTGCTTTCCGATTAATCATGTGCATTGCACTCGGTGACAAATACAAGCAAAACTGCATAAATTAAAAATTGACTATCAGGGCTCATTCTTATACGGAATTTTATTGACTATGTGCTCAAGTGAAGCAATTAGTGCCTGGTTTCTGTTTTCACCATCTAGTATAGTCCAGGGGGCTATTTTTGTATCCGTTCTTTCGAACATCGCATTTTCATATTTGGAATATTCATTCCATAAATCCTGTGCTTTTGAATCTACCGGAGTCATGCGCCATTTTTTTAAAGGATTAGAATTAATTTCCATTAACCGTCTGGCTTGCTCTTCCTTGCTGATTTTCAAAAATACTTTGAATATAATATTTTCGGATTCAAATAGCATTCTTTCAAATTCATTGACCTGGCCCATAAATATATCGTATTCTTCCTGGCTGCAAAAGCCATGAACAGGTTCAACCACTGCACGATTGTACCAGCTTCTGTCAAAAAAAACTATTTCTCCAGGCCTGGGTATTTGCTCTACATAGCGTTTAAAATACCATTCGCCCTGTTGGTCTTTACTGGGTTTGGGCAGAGCAACAGTTTTATAATGTCTGGGGTTAATAAATGCTGTAAGCCCATTGATTACACTGCCTTTGCCAGCGGCATCGCGTCCTTCGAAAATGACTATAACTTTCTTATTGTTTTTTCTGATCCAATCCTGAACTTTTACAAGTTCAATTCTTAGCGATTCAATCTGTTTTAGTTCTTTAAGTATTTGAAGGCTTGACTCAAGATCAATTTCTTCATTTGAAAATAATGATTTAAGTCCCTGTCCGGAATTGAGAAGTTTTAAATCGTTCTTATCGAGTCTTACTTTATGTTTCTTTTGGTTCATCTTTTTTCTATTCTTCGATAATATCGATAAAGTACATTGGGGTCTATCAGCAGGTTGGAATCGTCTTTACTTTTTAATTCATAATCAAATTTGGAAAGCACATAGCGAATACACTCCAATCTGGCCACTTTTTTTTCATCAGAATTAATAATTATCCAGGGACTAAATGAAGAATGTGTTCTGGAAAACATCTGCTCTTTGTAAAAGGTGAATTTATTCCACAACTTATGCGCTTTTAAATCAACAGGACTTACTTTCCACTGTTTTAGTGGATTTTTCTGTCTTGATTTTATTCGCTTCATTTGCTCCGATTTACTTATATCCAGCCAAAACTTAATCAATACTACTCCGTCTTCGTAAAGCATGTGCTCAAACTCATTCACATGATCCATAAACCTTTGGTATTCCTCTTTTTTACAGAATTCCATTATTGGTTCCACTACAGCTCTGTTGTACCAGCTTCTGTCAAAAAAAACGATTTCGCCCGGATTGGGCATTTCTTTAATATATCTTCTGAAATACCATTGCCCTCGTTCAATTTCGGTGGGTTTATTTAATGCTACAACACGCATAGATCTGGGATTGAGATGTTGGGTAAATCTCTTTATTGCACCTCCTTTTCCGGCAGTGTCTCTTCCTTCAAATAAAATTGCTACCCTGGCATTTGTTTTTTCAATCCAATGCTGAAGATTTACAAGTTCAACCTGTAAGGAAAGCAAAGATTTTTCATAGGCCTCATTTTCGTAAATTTTATCAAGATTTATTCCTTTTTGCTCTGCAATTTGAATCAGCTCTCCCCGGGAATTTAAACTTTGAAAATCGGATTTATTTAACCTGGCCATATATTAAATACATTGAAATGTAAATAAAATACATTTCGATTAAATGTTATTAAAGGAGTTTAATTCAGTTTAATTATAAATTATTTGTAAACCTCCATGCACACACCTGTGTAATTATCTCCACAGTTTTTTTTCTTTTAGGCAAATAATCAAAATATTGGATTGGAATGCATCTTGAAGAATTATTCGTAAACTAATTTTTAACTAATACTTACAGAAAGGATATACAATGAAACTCAAAAGAATAACAATAACACTCATTTCTATATTGACGTTTACATTTCTGATGGCTCAAGAGAAAGAGAATACTACATTTAGCACCTGGGATAAAGATGCCGATGGCCTGATAGAAAAACATGAATTCGTTGAAACCTTTGTTGATAAATTTTATCATGTATGGGGTTCGGACAATTCTACAGGAATGTTAAAAGAAGATTTTTTTAAAGAATCGTATGCTGGTTTGGATTCAGATAATGATAATTACTTATCAGATGAAGAATGGATCATAGGCTATAATTACTTTTATCAAGATTATGTATTTGATTCTGAAACATATGTTGTAGATGCCAATGCAGATGGAAAAATAGATTACAATGAATATTACAGTGTTGTATATGACACAAAGTACTTCTCAGATATAGACAATGATGAAGACAATTATATCAGTGAATACGAATTGGCAGAATACGTCTTTAACAATTGGGATTTAAATAACAGCGGTACATTGAGCACTTCTGAATACAGTCGCTTCGATTGGTACTACCTTGATGTATAATTAATTGTCAAAATGAAAATAAGATCGCAGGAAATGCGATCTTTTTTTTTGGAGCTTAAATCCAAACCTTAATTTGCTTTTTGGTTCTTTACTGATAAAAGCATCTTTGGATTTCGTTTCAATTGCTTGATATAACTGATATGTCTGAATCGCAAAGCAGACCAGTCATCATCAATGGATACTTGTCTTACTGGTTCAAAATTATACTTACCTAGGGCCTCCCAGCCATTATCCCTGTTGATATCTGAATAGTAATTCTTTGAAGATTTTTTTGGGTAAGCAAACCACAAAACAACATCACCATTTATGCTTGGAAGAATGGTTTCAATATGATTTTCCAATTCTTTGCGATTTTGGGCAAAACACAGTAGGAATGACCATTCCGAATCTGCATTGAATTTTGGCTTAATTAAATTTCCGAAATCTGATTTAGTGAGAAAGGATTTAATATTCTCCGGAGCAAATAAAATTATCGCTTTAGACTGATCCTTGTAATTCAGCTTTTTGAATAATTGTTCCGGGTTCATTTCGCATTAAGTTTTTGGTTGCATTTTTTTACAGCGGCATTATGGAAATTTTATATATCTAATCGGTCATTTCTATTATCTGGAATTAACAACAAAGTATAAACGCTTATTTACAAATATTCTATCTTCAATTCAAATTAATATGTTATCATTTAATTTATCCTTCCAGAAAACCAATTAATTACTTATATGAGCGCTAAAATTATTTTTATAAAATCTTTTTACAGAATTAGAATTTACTCATTCTTTCTCTCTAACTTTCAGATACATAAAATTAAACTATTAGAAATGAAAACAAACTATACTTATTTCAAATATCTTTCAATTTTAATGATCGGAATGCTTTTTAGCTCTGTATCATTTGCTCAATTGACCTACGTACCGACACCGGGCGGAAGTTCATCTGCAAACTTTCGGGGCCCATGCGCATCTTGTGGTTTTCAACGCTATGTAGGAATTTACCCGGGTTCTGAAATTTCCGGACTTTTACCTAGTGGAGATTCCTTGAGGGCCATGAGCTTCAATATTTTAACACCACAAACAACGGCCGTAAGTGGAAATATGATTATTCTAATTTCAAATACCAGTGATCTTGACTATCAAAAAGGATCAAGTTGGTCTGCGGCAATTGCAAATATGGATACCGTATATGATGGTCCAATGACAGTTCCATCCGTAGCTGGATTCTATGATATTGTGTTTCAAAATGCTGTTGAATACACCGGTGACGGAATTTATTTGGCTTATCAATGGACCACCTCAGGAACTTTAGCAGGTGCTGAGCCAACTTATTCTGCCAATACAGCATTTAATCCGGGTATGGTGAGAAACCAAAATTCTACAGCTCATTCTGATGCACTTGGGTCAACAGCTCAATGGCGTGTTCAGCTTCGTTTGGCTTATCAAACTGCTGCCATTGATTTAGGAGTTTCAAATCCGGGCACTTCAGGTTCGCCATGTGGAGGTACAGGAGCGAATTTTGATTTTCAGGTTATAAATGCAGGTGCTTCTTCAGTCGACACAATTTTTTATCACTATGATATTACAGGTCCATCTACGTCGTTAAGTGATGATACCTTTGCTGTAAGTACTTTGAATCCGGGTGATACACTCTTAATCAGTCGAAATGAAACATTGACAAATAGCGGTGAATATTTCTTCACAGCCTATCTAACACAACCAAATGATGCTATTCCTCTTAATGATACTTTGAGCAATGTTAAAGTAGCTAAATTGGATGTGGTTAGTTCATTTCCTTATTTGGAAGATTTTGATGGTGCAAGTCAGGGTTGGTCATCTGATGCTATCAGTGGTCCAAATGACTGGGAGCTAGCTACACCTTCGGGTTCAGTAATAAATTCGGCCTCTTCAGGTGCAAATGCCTGGGTGACCAATGCAGCAGGCGACTATGCTGTATCACAGGATTCATGGGTAAATTCTCCATGTTTTGATTTAAGTTCTAATACCAGTCCGGAAATACAGGCACAGATCTGGTGGAATATTGAAACTGACTGGGACGCAGCCTTATTGGAATCTTCTATCGATGACGGACAAACCTGGAATGTAGTTGGATCACTTGGATCAGGAGTAAACTGGTATAATAATAATGCTGCAACTTTGGTTGTTCCTGAAGGATGGTCCGGAGATCCGGGTTCTGGAGGATATGTAAATGCTACACAAGCGTTAAGCGGTCTTGGTGGTCTGCCAAATGTAAGACTCAGATTCAGATTTGTATCAGATGGAAGTGTTGTTGCCAACGGATTTGCTTTTGATGACGTTTCAATTATATCAACTTCCGTTAGTGCTCCAACTGCCGGATTTACCTACGTTAATAGCAGTGGAAATACGGTCGATTTTACAGATGCTTCTACGGGAACAATCGATACTTTTGCCTGGGACTTTGGCGATGGTAATACATCAATGATGCAAAACCCAACGCATACTTATGCCAGTGCTGGTAATTATAATGCTTGCCTGACCGTGTCTAATTCAGCAGGATCAGATACATTTTGCGATACTGTTTCAATTCTTTCAGGAATTAAACAAAATGTAATTGCAGGATTAAAATTATATCCAAATCCATCCAATGGCATTGTCAGCATTGAATTTGAAAATCAATATTCCAGTGCGGCTGTTTTATTAATCACCGATGTATTCGGAAGAAAAGTTTACGAAGAAGAACTAAGTCAATCTTCGGGATTGGTTAAGAAGAGCATTGATATGCAAAACTTATCCAAAGGAATTTACTTCATCGATATTCGAGTAGGTGACAAAAATTCTATAAGACGAATTATTTTAGAATAGAAAACCAATTTAAACCAAAGGCCTCTCAATCCGAGAGGCCTTTTTTTTATTCACTTTTGAACGAATTTGAATTTCCCTATTTTACTAAGCCAAATTTTTTAGTCGGGAAATGCTCGTCGTGATAATCATAAAACCGCTTTGCCCTTCTCCGAAATTAAGAAGAACTCTGTCCTAATTATTCAGATTTTGAGTCAAAAGACAATGCATACCTACTATTAGAAAATAAATAGTCAAAGCAAATTCTGTTTTTTTTAATCAGATCTCTTCCAAATATTCATGAACTAATTTGATCGCCAATGCGCCTTCACCAACGGCAGATGCCACTCTGTTCATTGCACCCGCTCTAACATCCCCTGCAGCAAAAATTCCGGGAATACAGGTTTCAAGAAGATAGGGTTCGCGATCTTTCTTCCAAAACTTTTTATAGTCTTTGTGTTTTGTTAAATCCCTTCCCGTTTCAATAAAACCTTTATCATTGGTTATAATTTTATCATCGAGCCAATCGGTGATGGGCTTGGCACCTATAAAAATAAAAAGTGAGGCTGCCGGATGTAATTTTTTGCTTTTATCCTTGAGATTCTCAATTTCCAATTGTTCTAAATTCTCACTGCCAATGGCTTTGCTAATTTGTGAATTGGCTATTACCTCAATATTGGGCGTTTCATTGATCTGATCGATCAAATAGGAGGACATACTTGAACTGAGATCCGGCTTACGAATAAGTATATGAACCTTTGCGGCATACTTGCTTAGATACATAGCACCCTGGCCGGCCGAGTTGCCACCGCCGACAATATAAACCTGCTGGTCTTTGCAGGCATTGGCTTCTGTTGTCGCTGCTCCGTAATACACACCTAGACCGGTTAATTCATCAAGCCCCTCCACCTGTAATTTTTTATACGATACTCCCGTTGCAATTATTACGGATTTTGACTTAATTTCTTTATCATCATTAAGTTTTAAAAATTTGTACTGCCCTTCAATTCTGATCTCCTTTACCTCAAGAGGTGATAAAAATTCAATTCCAAACCTTGTGGCCTGTGCAACTGCCCTCCGCGACAGCTCTGCACCACTTAATCCTTTTGGAAATCCAAGATAATTTTCGATTCTCGAACTTGTGCCAGCCTGTCCTCCGGGAGCATGTTTTTCGATAAGCAAGGTCTTTAAACCTTCTGATCCGCCGTAAACTCCGGCGGCCAGACCACCCGGCCCGGCTCCGATAATGACAACATCGTAAAGTTCTTCTCTGGCCTGAATATTTCTACCGGTTTTTGATGCTATGGATCTCAGGTCCGGATCTACCAGAAGTTCACCATCTTCCATTATTACAGCCGGTAAATTTTCAGAATTCAGGTTATTGGCTTCCATTAATTCCAGGGCCAATGAATTATCTTCAATTGGCAGCCATTGGTATGGAATAAGATTTCCACTCAGAAAATCTTTAATACTATGA
Source organism: Hyphobacterium sp. CCMP332 (assembly GCA_014323545.1). Lineage (NCBI taxonomy): Bacteria > Pseudomonadati > Pseudomonadota > Alphaproteobacteria > Maricaulales > Maricaulaceae > Hyphobacterium > Hyphobacterium sp. CCMP332. The sequence continues at coordinate 78,142 of CP058647.1, read as the reverse complement.
GATTTTGAGCTCCATTGTTTACCGATGACCTTGATACCTGAGTAAAGTGGAATTATACTTGAATTCCATTCATCGAGAAGATCCTGTAATATGGGAAACATTTTCTCTTCCGGTGGATCCCAGGGTTTCATTAGATAATAATCCAATTGCACATCATTAATGGCTTTAATGGCTGCTTCAATATCTGAATAAGCTGTTAATAGCACCCTTTTGGCATCAGGATATGACAATTTGGCCTTTTCCAAAAAATCTACACCCTGCATTTCGGGCATCTTCTGATCCGAAATGAATAGGGCTATGTTCTCACCTCTTTTTTTTAATTCGGAAATATTTTCAAGGGCTTCTTCAACCGAACTGGTTGAAAGAATTTTGTAATCCTTTCTGAATTCGCCTCTTAAATCTCTAACTATTGCTTTTAAAACCTGAGGGTCATCATCAATTGCGAATATTATTGCTTTGCTCATTGATTTATTGGTAGTGAAATTTCAAATATAGTTTGGCCGGGTTTTGAGTTGACAGTTATATTGCCATTGTGCTCTTTAATAATTCTGGACGATATATCCAGCCCCAAACCCGTGCCTTTGCCCAAATCCTTTGTTGTAAAAAAGGGTTCGAAGATTTGATTAACAATATTTTCCGGTATTCCAGGACCATTATCTTCAAATTTGACACTTAGAAAATTTTTATCAGATACGGCCGAAATTTTTAACTGCCCTTCAGAATCTATGGCATCAAGGGCATTATCAATTATGTTTGTCCAAACCTGGTTGAGTTCGCCCTCCATGCCTTGAATTTTTGGCAGATCATTTTCAAAGTCAAGAATCAAATTGATGTTCTTTTCTTTAATCTTATGTTGGAAAATCACAAGCGTGCTTTCAATTCCATCATTTATATCCACTTCAGCCAGCTCAGGAGCGCGATCCATATGGGAGTGTGATTTTATCGAGGATACGAGTTTACTTATTCTTTCTGATGCCTCATTTACATCTTTAAGCATTTCATGAACGCTGGAATTCAAAACCAACCAATTGAGAAAGCTTTCAAGCTTCTTTTCACCTATCTGTTTTTCAATTTCCTCTACCTTTTCTTTATATATTCCCTGATCAATCAGATCCTCTGCGAGTTCCATGCCATCTTCAAGTCCAAGCTCATCGAGATAATCTATCATTTCATCTTCAAGATTACTTTTGTCGATCATTGAAATTTGTTTGGGTTTTGCTTCGGAATCCAAGTCAAGAATTTTTTTAATATTTTCAATTGCATTCATTTCAAGTCCTGAGCTCATCAAATTAAAACTCAAGTTCTGTAGCTTTTTCCAATTCTTGTCCAATTCACGACTTGTACTTCTAATGGCCGAAGCAGGATTGTTTATTTCATGTGCTATTCCGGCAGACATTTTGCCCAAAGCCTCCATTTTCTCTCTCTGTTGTTGAAGCATGGTAAAGCTTCTCACACGGTCTGACATCAGTCCTACAAGATTTTGTACAAGGCTCTGGCTAACTCTTTCCATTTCTGAAAAGTGTTTTTTATGCACAGCAAGACAATGTGTATCAATTACTACTTGTGACGTACCTCCGGCTTCCTTCATTCGTGAAAATGGCAGGACACCCGTAATATCACCACTTTTTGCCGATCCTGTTTTTAAAAAATTCCCACCGGCCTCAATCATGAAATTCATTTCACCTTCGAGAATTATTATCATTTCTTCAACAAGGTCGCCTTTCTTAAAAAAATAATCTCCTTCTTTTACATTGCGATATACACTATGGGCAAGCAGCCAGTCAATTACTTCTTTTGATTCCTTTTGCATTATAGGAATTTCAAGTAGTTTTTCTCTAATAGGGTAAGCCATCAAAATGATTTAAGCTTTGAAAATAAAAAAACCCTGAAGCTTCTGCCACAGGGTTTGAATTTTTTATCTTCCCAAATAGGGGATGAGCGATTTGCTTCTCGAGGTAGATCTCAATTTCCGCAAGGCCTTTTCTTTAATCTGCCTCACTCTTTCTCGGGTTAATCCAAGGTTTTCTCCAATTTCCAAAAGAGACATGTTTCTTTCCATTCCGATGCCAAAGAATAATTTTATAACTTCTCTTTCCCTTTCATCCAGCGTTTGAAGCGCTCTTTCGGTTTCTATACGCAATGAGTCTCTGTATTCAAGTTCCTCGTCTGTTTTTTCCGCATCTGCGTTTTCCAATACATCCAAAAGGGAATTGCTTTCACCTTCCTGAAAGGGGGCATCAACAGAAACAGATCTAGAAGCTGCCTTCAGAGTAGATTTAACCTCATCAGTGGTTAACTCCAGTATTTCTGATAGTTCTTCCGGAGTTGGTTCCCTTTCGAACTCCTGCTCCATTTGAGATATCCCTTTATTAATTTTTGAAAGCGATGAAATTTTATTTAATGGTAATCTGACCAGACGACTTTGCTCTGCTAAAGCCTGTATAATTGATTGTCGAATCCACCAAACTGCGTAAGAGATAAATTTAAATCCCCTCGTCTCATCAAATCTTTGAGCGGCTTTTACCAGCCCAAGATTTCCTTCATTAATGAGATCATTTAATGATATATTATTATTCTGATATTGTTTCGCCACAGAAACTACGAATCGAAGATTGGCTTTGGTTAATTTTTCAAGAGCAATTTGATCTCCTGCTTTGATTCTTCTTGCCAGCTCTACTTCTTCTTCAGGTGTTATCAGATCCACCTTATTAATTTCCTGAAAATATTTTTCGAGAGATTGTGACTCCCGGTTAGTAATAGTTTTTGAAATTTTTAGTTGACGCATTCAGTAAATTGTTTTAAGTAAATCACGCGTTTTGAAAATATGGCCGCAAAAATACTCTTTTTTGACAAATAATTGTCAAACACCTGTTTTATAATAATTTAACTTAAAAATTGGCGAACGATCTGACAAGAGTTACGATTTGGCTTATATCCAAACACAAGCATTAAACTCCTAATAAAGAAAAAAGGTTCGTAAAAATTCATTTTTTGAACAATTAATTCTTAGTATCGTAGCATATTCCTTGTTAAGTTTGGATGAAAGAAAATAAAAAACATGAAAAAACTAATTCCTTTCCTTGCAATTGCTTCGTTTTTATTCCTGGCAAATTGCAGTCCCGAAAAAAAAGAAGAAACTAGCTCAAAAGAAGAAATGAGCAATGAAGAAATTGAAGACAAAGTGGCCGAAGAAGCGAAAGCAGCAAATGTTACAGGTTATACAGATCTAAATGAGCTAAGCAAAGAGCTTGTGGCCTCACTAAAAGCCAATGACTATGAAGATTATCTTAATCATGTGATGACCGAAGAGATGGAAAAAACGGTTGTTAATGAAATTAAAAATGAAGAGAAGCGAGATTTCTTTTTGGGTGAATTTGGATTTAGCCTGGAAAGAGAAAAAGAAGAATTTGCAAATCTTGTGACTTATTTAAATGACCGAAATGTTAGCCTCGACAGCATTAATTACGATGAAGTTGAAGTTATAGATTATCATCACAATGAATACGCGCCTTTGACTTTGAAAGAAGTGGTGATCGTAGTTCCTCACGAATATGATGTGTTATTGATCTACACGGCTATAAAAATAAAAGATCGCTGGTATCTAACCTCCGAATTAGAGGTATAAAATCAAAAGTAAAATTATGAAAACCACGAAGTATCGTGGTTTTTTTTTGCCTTTTTCAATTCTTATTGGAATTTGTTTAAAGCGCATAATATGTATATTAGTCTGCACATATATTTGAAAACTATATGACAACTTCAAGATGTTTTGACTTTCTCCATGAGCAGATGGACCAATTTCCCCTCAAAGATTGCATGTCATTTAAAATGCAGGGGAAATGGAAAAAGTACAGTACTGCAGATGTAATTTCAATTTCAAATCGCTTAAGTCATGGACTGCTGTCACGGGGAATTAAAAAGGGAGATAAAATAGCAATCATTTCCGAAAACAGGCCGGAATGGTTATTTGTTGATCATGCCATTCAGCAAATAGGTGCTGTTTCTGTCCCGCTATATCCTAATGCAGTAGCCAACGATTATGAATACGCATTTAACCATGCAGGTGTAAAACTGGTTTTCTTTTCAACAACTGAAATAGGAAGAAAAGTAGAAAATGCATTAGGTGACAAAATTGAAGTTCATTCATTTTCATTTGATAAATCAGGCTCCTTCCTACATTGGGAAAATGTGCTTGAAGATGGTGATGATTCAATCCTTGAAAAGTCGAGAGCAGAAGTAAAGCCAGAGGATTTATTTACAATAATTTATACTTCGGGAACCACCGGGCAGTCAAAAGGTGTCATGCTTTCACATAATAATGTAGTCAGCAATACATTATCTGTTGGGAAAAGAATTAATATCGAAAGAGGGAATTCAAGAATACTTAGCTTTTTACCGCTTTGTCATATTTTTGAACGTACAGCTTCATTTTTCTATTTATCCGCCGGTATATCGATTTACTATGCTGAAAATATTGATACCATTGGCGATAACCTTAGAGAGGTAAAACCACATTTTTTTGTAACCGTTCCGAGATTGCTTGAAAAAGTTTATGAAAAGATTGAAGCCAAGGGCCGAGACTTAAGCGGAATTAAAAAGATGTTATTTTATTGGGCCATTGGTCTGGGACTCAAATATGAGCCCAATAGGAATCAGGGTTGGTGGTACAATATGCAATTGGCTTTGGCCAATAAACTCATTTTTTCAAAATGGCGGGAAGCTCTTGGGGGAAATGTCAAAATTATAGGTTCAGGAGCTGCGGCCTTACAACCCAAATTGGCAAGAATATTTTGGGCCGCAAAAATAAAGGTGATTGAGGCCTATGGACTTACAGAATCCTCTCCGGGAATAACAGTGTCACTGGATACTAAAGAAGATATTAGAATAGGTTGTGTCGGGCCTGCAATTGAAGGTGTAGAAGTTAAAATAGCCGAAGATGGGGAAATTCTCTGCAAAGGTCCAAATGTGATGATGGGCTATTACAAAGAACCTGAAAAGACAGCCGAAACGATTGTCGATGGCTGGTTACATACAGGTGATGTTGGAGAACTGGTCGAAGGAAAATTTTTAAAAATTACCGATCGGAAAAAAGAAATATTTAAAACCTCAGGAGGCAAATACATAGCACCTCAACCCATTGAAAATCAACTTAAAAATTCATTGCTAATTGATAATGCCATGGTAATCGGGGAAAATGAAAAATTTCCGGCGACTTTGCTTGTGCCCAATTTTGAAGAATTAGAGAAATGGGCTAAAAGACACAATATGAAATATTCCGATTCCTTAGACCTTCTCGAAAACGAAAACGTATTGGAGAAATATCAGATCGAGTTGGAAAAAGCGAACAAGGGACTTGGTCAATGGGAGAAAATTAAGGCTTTTCGACTTACAAAGACTCTTTGGAGTATTGAAAGTGGTGAATTAACGCCTACGCTAAAACTAAAGCGAAGAATTATTAAGGAGAAACATAAAGATCTCATTGAAAACATCTATTCAAAGTAATAAGCATTGAAGCATCGTTATGAGAATAATCTTATTGTTGAATCTGCTACTTATATATAGTACAAAGGTTTTTTCTCAAAATCCAAACACAGATATATATATTGCAGAATACAGTTTTGACAATGGTAATTTTGAACTCAATGGCCTTTATAATTTTACCAATAGGGTTGGTTATGACAATCAACCTTTTTTTCACCCTGAAAATAAATGGCTTTATTATTCTTCAATCAGAAACGATGGACAGAGTGAAGTTTACAGATTTGAATGGGAGAATCAGAAAACCTACAAGGTGACTCAAAGCTATGAAGACGAATTTTCTCCGCAGCTTATACCGGGAAGAAACTCTTTTAGCACAGTGAGAGTGGAATTCAATCAAAAACAACGACTCTGGTCATTTGACATCTTAAATCCTGAAATGCCTGAAGTTTTATTTCCGGAAATTGAAAGAGTGGGCTATTCGGCATGGATGGATGACGATAATCTGGCACTTTTTATTGTTTCACCTGATGAGCAATCTCATGAATTGATGCACATCAAAGTTGCAAATAAGGAGGTAAAAAAGGTCGATTCTCACATCGGACGTGGTTTTGCTGTAAGACCCGAAAGCAATGAACTGCTTTATGTATCAAAAAAAGATTCGTCTAATTGGGTTTTGAACTTATACAGTCCTTCCGCTGAGAGTCCTGAATTGATAGCGAAAGCACTTAATTCATCTGATGATTATTGTTGGTTGAATTTCAATTTGATAATTTCAGGTAAGGGAAAAGCTTTCTATATACTTGATATTACTGATAATAAAAAGGAATGGATTTCGGTCTTAAATTTGAATGATGATATAATTGGTTCAATAGAAAGAATCGCAATTCAGCCAAAATATAAACGTTTAGCATTCGTCGTAAATAAAAAACAATGAAAAACTTAATTTTTTTACTCGTTTTAGGATTCGCACTAAGTTCTTGTGCACTCGAACAGGCCAGTCCATCAGATTACAATGATGCCTTTTACAGGGAGCAAATGAAAATCAAGGAAAAAATAAACCTGCTCGCAAAAACCAACGACTATTCACGGCAAAAGGAAATCGTGGAGGAATTAAAAGTACAAAGTACGGAATCCTATCAAAAAATAATGGAAGTGGGGGCCTTCAGAGGAGATGATCAACTTTTTAAAGCGGCTAAACAATTGTTTGAATTCTATAAAAGAATGGCCCATGAAGGACTGGATACTGAACCTGAGAATATTTCAAGTCAGCTCGATCAATGGCGTCAGGTGCTGGCAGATGAGGAACACGAGTTTTTAAGAGCTCAGGGTAAATTTGCCGAAAACTATGAACTGTTTCTGTGATAGCTCTTATTCAGAGAGTACTTGAAGCAGAATGCCGTATAGATTCCAAAGTATTTTCAAGAATCAACAAGGGATTATTGGTTTTTATTGGAATTGAGGAGAGAGATAGCGAAGAAGATGTAAAATGGCTGTCTAATAAGATCGTCAATATGAGAATCTTTTCTGATGAAGAAGACAAAATGAATCTTTCTTGTCCCGATGTGAATGGTGAATGCCTTTTAATTTCACAATTTACTTTACATGCCAGTACCAAAAAAGGTAACAGACCTTCATTTATCAAAGCTGCCAAACCCGAAAAAGCAATCTCGCTTTATGAAAAAATGATTATTCAGTTAAATTCCCTGGGCTTAAAAACCCTGAGCGGTGAATTTGGAGCAGACATGAAGATTTCTTTAATCAATGATGGGCCGGTGACAATAATTATAGATTCTCAGAATAAAATCTAAAATTCATATATTTCGTAGATATATCAACTATTGATAAATATGAATCAATATCAAAAATTTTATTCTGAAATCGATCTGCTATTGAAAGCCTATCGTGCCACCTTAAAAAATGCCTTTGCAAATGAGGGGATAAAGATTTCTATTGATCAATGGCTGGTTTTAAATGCCATTGGTAAAGATGAGGGAATAAGTCAAAAGGAGATTGCGGATATTACAGCTAAAGAACCCGCAGCGGTTATGAGAATGCTGGATTCCATGACAGAAAAAGATTTAATTGCAAGGATTCCAACAAAAGAAGATCGAAGAAAGTACCAGATAATATTGAGCCGTGAAGGCAGACAAATCTATTCAAAACTCAGCAAGGTTGTACAAGAGGTCAATAAGAGAGGGTTGAAGCAGTTTGATTTTGACCAATTGAATATTTTAAATGCTTATTGCCGGCAAATTAAAACCGACTTAAAAGATTGATTCACAAAATATTGAAATTTATTTAATCCAATATAGATTTGCTAAAAATAATATTTAGATTTGTCTAAATTTATGATTAGCAAGATCAAAATAATTATTTTATTTTCAATTGCCCTGACCTTAAATTGGCAGGGAGCTATGGCACAAAGAACCTCAGTGTCCGGAAAAATCACATCCGCTCAAAAAGGGCTTGAATTTGTAGCCATTCAAATTCTAAATACTAATCATTTTGCGTTGAGCGATTCAAGCGGTCAATTCAGGATAGATTCTATCGATCCGGGTTCATACACAATTCGATTCAAAGCTCTGGGATTTAAAGACGTAGAAATGCCGCTCATTTTAGATGAGAATGAAATGATGAATATTGAAATGACTGAAGATCGCCTGCAACTCAATGAGGTGGTCATAAGCGGTACAAGATATGAGTTGGACAAAAGGGAATCACCTGTAATAGTCAATGTTTTAAAACCGAGAACATTAGAGGCAACGCAATCCATGGCCATTTCCGAAGGGCTCAATTATCAACCGGGTGTTAGGGTAGAAACCAATTGCCAGAATTGCGGATTTACTCAAGTAAGGCTCAATGGGCTGGATGGGGCTTATTCACAAATTTTGATTAACAATCGTTCGGTTTACAGCGCCCTTAATGGTGTTTATGGGCTGGATCAAATTCCCAGCAATATCGTGGAACGCGTGGAAATTGTTAGAAGTGGCGGGTCAGCACTATACGGATCCAATGCTATTGCGGGGACAATCAATGTTATAACAAGAGAACCTCTATTCAATGCCTGGAGAATTGCCAATAACACTGCATTCATTGATGGTACAAAATTAGACAATACAACAAATTTTAATGCTTCATTGGTAAATGATGAATTGAAATCCGGTATAACAATTTACGGGATGAAAAGAATGCGTGAGGCTTTTGATGCCAATCATGATGGTTTTTCTGAAATAACAAATCTTTCTACCAATGTCTTTGGTTCCAAAGCTTTTTATAAACCTCATGAAAACTCAAAATTGAGCGTTGATTTTAGTCTAATCAATGAAAAAAGGAGGGGAGGTGATCGTCTTGATTTAGAACCACATTTAACCGACATCACTGAAAAACTCCAACACAATACTGCTTTTTACGGACTGAGCTATGATCATTTTCTCGACAAAAAAAAGAGACAGAAATTGAGCAGCTATGTTTCCGGTCAATTAACAAAACGAGACAGTTATTATGGTGGGCTTGGTGGTGGAAGGACAAGTGAGGATAGTATTCTGGCATTAAACGCCTATGGAAATACAAAAGACGCCGCATTGGTGACAGGCATTATGTATAAGATCGGATTTGCAAATAAAAATACATTAGTCTTTGGATCAGAATATCAATACAATGAAGTGAAAGATATAATCCCCGGCTATAATAGATTGGTGGATCAAAAAGTAAATACAAGTGGTTTTTATTCTCAATTTGAGTTTCAGGCCAGTGCAAATTTGAAAATTCTTTCAGGATTGAGGTACGATCTGAGCAAAGTGGAGGGTCAGTACAAATTACAATCCATTGAGAGGAGTTCAGAAGTAGACCTGGGTATTCTAAGTCCGAGAATTACTCTGTTCTACAATTTATTAAACCAGTTGCAATTTCGGGCCGGATATGCAAGAGGTTTTAGGGCTCCACAGGCTTTTAACGAAGATTTACACATATCCTCTGTTGCCGGAGAAGCGCGTTTTGTCATTTTGAGCGATAATCTGGAAAAGGAGCTTTCTGATGCGTATACCGCTTCATTGAACTTTAACAGTAAAGATTCAAGAATTCAAAGTCAATTTCTTGTCGAAGGTTTTTATACTATTTTGAGAAAGCCATTTACAATTATAAACAGCGGGCAAAGATTGCCAAACGGATCAATCGTGGAGGAGCTGAGCAATGGTAATGATGCCATTGTTAGAGGCGTTAATCTGGAACTAAATTTTAGTCCTCATCGGGAATTCCGTTTTGAAAATGGTTTTACAATCCAGGAATCTTCCTATCGCAGCAGTCAGATTATTTATGAACCGAATAATAGTTCTTCCGATGCAAAAGTAAGTACCGATCGGTTTCTGCGTAACCCAAATTTATACGGTTATTCATCTATTAATTGGAAACCAGTGGAAAATTTTTCGACAGATATTAGCAGTAACTATACGGGTGAAATGATCATTCCAAAAGTTGTTAGCCCTGAAGGCAAAATTGACTTGATAAAAAGCAATCCCTTTATTGACTCTAATATAAAATTTAGCTATCATTTTGATCTTAAAAATGACCTAAGACTCGAATTGGCTATAGGTGTTCAAAATATTTTTAATTCTTATCAGGAAGATTTTTCCAGAGGCCCTCAAAGGGATTCGGATTATATCTATGGACCTGCACGACCAAGAACCTATTTCATTGGGATAAACCTCGGCAATTATCATTAGAATTCAATGTGACATAGGTTACAAATAAGGTCTTGAATCCAAACTAACTTTATTAATTATTGGAAATGAATATGACAGCTAAAAATTTCAATTAATTTGCGGTCATGATTAAACAAATCATCTCTTTTTCCATAAGGAATAAGCTGATAATCGCATTAATGACCCTGGCTTTGATCATTATGGGGATTTGGAGTGCATTGCAGGTACCTATCGATGCTGTTCCCGATATTACCAACAATCAGGTACAGATCATCTCTCAGGCACCCAATCTTTCAACAGAAGACATAGAACAGTTTATCACCTATCCGGTTGAATTGGCCGTGGCAAATTTACCTGGCATCACAGAAATTCGATCCATTTCAAGATTTGGCCTCTCTGTGGTAACTGTAGTTTTTGAAGATGATATGGGAATTTACCTGCCAAGACAATTGGTGGCCGAAAAATTATCTGAAATCAAAGATGATATTCCGGAAGGCTTTGGAAAACCCTCAATTGGGCCAATTACCACAGGTTTAGGAGAAATTTATCAATACACGTTGGAAGTCGATTCCAATTATAGAAATCAATACAGTTTAACCGAACTCAGAAGTATTCAGGATTGGCTAATTAGAAGACAAATGGCGATGTGTCCGGGAGTTATCGAAGTAAATGCTTTTGGAGGATATGTCAAACAATATGAAATCGCAATTGATCCCAATGAACTCAATGCAATGGGCATATCGCTAAGTGATATTTTTAGGGCTTTAGAGCAAAACAATCAAAATACCGGTTCTGCCTATATCGAAAAGGATCATATGGCCAATTATATAAGAGGAGAGGGGCTTTTGAGGACTGTTGATGATATTGAGAATATTTTGGTCTATAATCATGCCAATATTCCCATTTTAATTAAAGACATAGCAGAAGTTCGAATAGGTCATGGCATTCGCTATGGCGCTTTTACCAAAAATGGTCAGGGAGAAGCCGTAGGAGGAATAATACTCATGATGAAAGGTGAAAACTCGAATCAGGTGATCAAAAATGTAAAGGAAAGGATGGCTAAAATTGAAAAATCCTTACCTGAAGGCATCAGTATTAAGCCCTTTCTCGATAGAACCAAACTTATACAGAACACCACAAAAACCGTAGCCACCAATTTATCAGAAGGTGCTCTCATAGTCATTTTTGTTTTGGTCTTTCTTCTTGGCAATTGGAGAGGAGGTATAATCGTAGCTTCGGTCATTCCATTGTCATTGCTTTTTGCTTTTATACTGATGAATGCTTTCGATGTGTGGGCCAATCTTATGAGCCTAGGAGCCATTGATTTTGGAATAATTGTGGATGGGGCCGTAATCATCGTGGAAGGAAGCGTATTTATGTTTCAGACAAGAGTCTTAAAAGGTCAAAACCTGAGCAATTCCGATAAAGATGACTTAACGATAAATTCATCGACAAAAATGATGAATGCTGCATTCTTTGGCCAGTTGATTATTCTCATTGTTTTTCTCCCAATCCTAGCCCTGGAGGGAATAGAAGGTAAAATGTTCAAGCCAATGGCTCTGACCTTTATTTTTGCTATGATGGGCGTGATGCTTCTCTGTCTGACTTATGTTCCTATGATGAGTTCCTATTTTGTAAAAGTCTCAAAAAACCCCAAACGAGGATATGGCGATAGGTTTATTAATTGGCTAGAGGACAAATACGAATCTACTTTGAACAGAGCCATGCGATGGCGTTCTATGGTAATCATTTCAGCTTTAATTTTATTGGCTGCATCGGTATTTTTATTTAATAGGATTGGAGGAGAATTTATTCCAAAACTCGATGAAGGTGATATTGCCTTTCACGATCTACTGAGGCCTGGTAGTTCATTGACTGAAGGCATTGAAGTCACTACAAAAGTTGAAAAACTTATTTTAGATAATTTCCCTGAAGCAGAACAGGTATTAAGTAGAATTGGTGTTTCTGACGTACCAATTGATCTTATGCCAATGGATGCGGCCGACTGTTTTATAATATTAAAACCTAAAAAGGAGTGGACAAGCGCAGAAAGCAAGGAAGAGCTGATTGAAAAGATCAAAGCAAAACTACTGACTGTTCCTGGGGTTAATTACGAATTTACCCAACCTATAGAAATGCGTTTTAATGAATTGATGACCGGCGTAAGAGAGGATTTGGCCATAAAACTTTACGGTGAAGACATGGATATTCTCGCTGCCAAAGCGGAAGAAATCTCTGCCTTAATTTCAAATATAAACGGTGTTGGCGATGTTAAAGTGGAACCGATCAGTGGTCTTCCACAAATTACAATCAAGTACAACCGATCTAAATTGGCCCAATACGGTCTAAATATTTCAGAGGTAAACAGAATTGTTGAAAGCAGCGTAGCCGGGCTTAAAAGCGGCACTATTTACGAAGGTGAAAGGCGTTTTGATTTAGTAATTCGCTTTCATGAGGAAAATCGAAAGGATATAGAAGATATAAGAAACCTATTTGTCAATCTTCCGGAAGGTCAGCAAATTCCATTGAGAATTATTGCAGATATAAATTATAAAAGCGGACCGATGCAAATCAGCAGAGATGATACCAATCGCAGAACTTATGTTGGCGTTAATGTTCGGGGAAGGGATATACAATCACTTGTTGATGAAATCAGCCGTAAGTTGGATCGTTCACTCGATTTACCTGCCGGTTATTTTATTCGTTATGGCGGAACTTTTGAGAATCTTCAAAAAGCTACGCAGCGACTTAAAATAGTGGTTCCCATATCGCTGGCGCTTATTTTTATATTGATATTTTTCGCCTTAGGCTCTCTTAAACAGTCCGCAATGATTTATATAGCAATTCCTCTGGCAGCAATTGGAGGTGTTTTCTCATTGTGGCTGAGGGATATGCCCTTTAGTATCTCTGCGGGAATTGGCTTTATTGTATTATTTGGAATAGCTGTATTAAATGGCCTGGTTCTGATCTCGGCCTGGAATGAATTAAAAGAAGAAGGTATTTCAGATTTAAATGAAAGAATTATAAATGGTGCAAGAAGACGAATTCGGCCTATCTTGTTGACGGCATCTACTGATATCTTGGGTTTTTTACCCATGGCATTGTCAACATCGGCAGGAGCAGAAGTTCAAAGACCCCTGGCTACTGTTGTTATAGGTGGGATGATATCTGCTACCTTATTGACTTTGATCGTGTTACCTTTATTATATAAATGGATTGAAGAGAAAAAGAAAATGAATTTTACGGCCAGGCCAATATTGATGGCGCTGTTTTTAATTATTTCCTTACCGGCGATTTCCCAAAATTCTGCGGATAAGGTTTTGAGCCTTGAACAGGCAATTGAAATTGCAGTAAGTAATAATGGGGATCTTCAGGCATCAGAAAATCGCATATTGATAGCGGAAGAAGCCAGGAAAGGGGCAATCAGTTTACCTAAAACTGACTTTGGAGTTCAATACGGACAATACAATAGTGCTGATGATGAACTGGCTTGGCAGCTGAATCAAACTTTTGCCTTTCCAACGGTTTACAGCAGGCAGCGGCAGTTGGCTATTTCCGAAATTGAAAGTAAAAAATTGAGCTATGACATGGATTTGAATGAATTGAAATTCAAGGTCCGATCCTCTTGGTACAGACTTTCTTATCTCAATGAAAAATTGAACATTTTACTTTTTCAAGACTCTCTTAGTCAGGATTTTCAACGCGCAAGTGAAAGCAGGTATAAGACTGAGGCATCCTCTTTATTAGAAAAAATGACAGCTGAAACTCAGGTGATGGAAATATCTAACAGAGTGTTTATGTTGCAATCGGACATTGAAATTGAAAAGGCGCGCTTACTTATTTTATTAAACAGCAGCACTCATAAGGATGTGGCAATCTCAATTGAAGAAAAAAGGGACTATCAATATTTACTTGATTCAAAGCCCGATGATCAAAACCCGGGATTATTATTGCGCAATTGGGAAATTCAGAAAGCCGCGATAAATCGAAAAGCTAAATCGAGCACATATTTACCAGAATTCAGGATAGGCTATTTTAACAATTCGCTTAAGGGTGTTACACTTTCAAATGGAGAATTGGCGAATTCATCACAGCGATTTGACGGATTTCAGGCGGGGATTTTAATTCCAGTATTTTACAATAATATAAGGTCAGATGTTCGCAAAGCTAAATTGGATCAAAAAATTGCAGAAATAAAAGCTGAATATTATTCTCATACATTAGACAATCACTTTAATCAACAATTACAAGAGATTAGAAAATTTGAAAACAGTTTAAATTATTATCAGGAAAAAGCATTGCCACAGGCGCGTCTGATCATTAAAACAGCGCAAAAAAGTTATGATCTGGATGCCATCGGTTATTTGGAGTACTTCCAAAATGTTGACAGGGCATTGCAACTCAAATATGAGTATTTGGAAAATTTGAATTATTACAATCAGGCCGTTATCCGCCTTGAATATATTTACGGTAAATAAATGAATCAGTATAGTATAAATATCAGAAAATCAGTAATATATATTTTTTCATTAATGTTTTTTATAGCCTGCCAGAATCAGGCAAAAGAAAATACTAATGTTGAAGATCACAATCATGATGAAGGCCTAATTCATTTGAGCAAAAAGCAATTTGATGCGCTTGGTATAAGGGTAGATAAAATGGATAAAAGAAACCTGAATGCATTTGTGGAAACAAACGGACAGCTAACTTTGCCACCTCAAAGTGAAGCCAGCGTAAGCGCTGTCATTGGTGCAAACATTACTCAAATTAAAGTAATTGAAGGAGATCGAATAAATAAAGGGCAGGTCCTTGCTTATATCTCTCACCCTGATCTTTTAAAGCTTCAGTCCGATTTCATCAAGAAAACAAGTGAATTAGATTATTTGGAACTCGAATATCAAAGACAGAAAAAACTTTATAGCGAAAAAATTAATTCGGGAAGAGAGTTTCAAAAAGTGAAATCGGATTATCTTTCTTTAAAGGCCGAAATCAAAACCACGGAATACACTTTAAAACTTCTGAATGCCAATCCCGAGCAAATAAGAAATGGGAAAATATACACAGAACTTGCCATAAAATCTCCAATAAGCGGTTATATAAGATCTGTCAATGTAAGAAGAGGTAAATACGTTCAAGCCCAGGAAAACCTTTTCGAAATAGTGAATAATGATCATATTCATGCTCATTTTTTAGTTTATGAAATGGATATTCAAAAAGTTAAGGTTGGTCAAAAGGTAAGGTTTAAGGTGGCTTCGCTCGAAGACAAGGAATACGAAGCTGTAATTTTTTCCGTTGGTAAAGTTTTTGAATCCAACCCCAAGGCTGTGGAAATTCACGCTGAAATTGAAAATGAAGAAGGTCTTTTGATTTCTGGTATGTATTGCAGAGGTAGAATAATCACCGGAGAGCAAATTAAAAATGCCCTGCCCATGGATGCAATTGTGATGGATGGAGATAAGAAATACATTTTTTCCGCTGAAATGCATGAACTGGAATGGGAATTTTCCGCTGTCGAGGTAATAACAGGTATAGAATCTGAAAATTGGGTAGAAGTTAAACTTTTAGCAGACATTGAGCCCGGGACAAAATTTGCTTATAATCAGGCTTATTATTTATTGTCCGAATGGAAAAAGGATGAAGCCGGGCACGGACACGAACATTAATTATGGAAATTTCAGAAGCACAAAATCAGGTTGATCAATGGATTAAGAAGTACGGGATTCGTTATTTCAGTGAATTGACCAATATGGCGATTTTAACCGAAGAAGTAGGTGAATTAGCCAGAATAATTGCCAGAACGTATGGCGATCAATCCTTCAAAAAAAGCGATGAGAAATACAGTCTTGAAGATGAAATGGCCGATGTGCTTTGGGTCTTAATTTGTCTGGCCAATCAAACTAATATTGATCTTGGCAAGGCATTTGAAAAGAATCTGAAGAAAAAAACCAGTAGAGATTCACAAAGACATAAAAGCAATTCTAAATTGAATAAGTGAATGTCATTATTCCTGACATAGCTGTTCTCTTTCACATTTAATGCATTTATTGTAACTTAAAAACGGAATAAGCGTAATTACACATGTATTTGATGGAAAATTAACCCTTTTGATATGAAAAAAATTTTAAGCTCACTTCTCGTTTTTAGTTTGTTTTTAGTCCTACTTTCCTGCTCCGATGACGAGGAAACCGAACCACAGGATAATAATATTGTTCCCGAAAAATTTAAAATTGATATTCCCAACTCAATTTCCGATGCTAATTCAGGTGGAAAACTTCTTCATGATCCGGATTCAGTTTTTGACATGTCTTTTGTATATCAAGGATTGCCTTTATTTATTCATATTGGCGAAAACTCAGCAGAAATTGTTGAAACATTGATTTTGGGAATAAGAACCTATAATCTTTCTAGGGCACAAGCTTTGGATTTCACCAGTGATGATGATGGACGTGTCAAAGAATTGGTAGTAAAGGAAATGCCAATAGTGGATGGAACAGTTTATCAATTTGGACTTCAGGTCAAAGACAAGGCCGATGATGAAATCGCCATGCAAGTCTTTTGGAACAATTCGCCTATTGAAGGAATTGCCATTATGAATGTATATCAAATGGACAGAGTAAATAATGATTCAAGCACATTAAATACTTTTTATAAGGTCCGCTATACAGAGAATGTCGTAGATGCCGATGCTGAAATGGAAGTATGGGTAGCCGATTTTCCAACTGATGCCAGCGATACCTTTGCCCTGGATGGATTGCGCATGCTGGCACAAAAAAACGGTGATGTGATTACCGTTTACGGCAACTCAAATCATCCATATTTTCAGTTTAGCGATGGTGGTTCAGGTGTTGTAGGAAGGAATTATGCTTTCCGCGCTAGAGGAGATGAAGTAAATGAAGTTGGGGTAGCAGAAGTGGCCTTACCACCTTCAAGTGAAACTTCATTTAACGGCGTTTTCAATAATTTCAATATTCTTGAAGTTTGCAAAGCAGAATATGGTAATTCTGTAGAATCTGCACTTTTTAATTACTTAGCACCAGGTTATTTTTCAGATGCCGATGGATTCCTTGGCGATGGCAATTACAATGCGGATCCTCAGCTCTATCCTGCCAGTTTTGTAGACCTGACAGGCTTGAGACCATTTGTACCCAAAGACATAAGGGATTTACAGATTGATTTTGAAAATTTCTAAAACATTAATTAGACAAAAAAAAGGGGATGCGTTGTTTCCCCTTTTTTTATTTTAGACCACTTGTTTTCTCAAATAAGACATGCAGTATTCTGGCCCAGTCTGATAGCTCTTTTGCTTGCCCTGGCTTTGAGTGTATATGACAAATTGCTTTTTCTCAATGTCGTTCAGTTAATAAATGAGAGTATTCTCAATCATTTTTCCTGGTTATTTAGTACAGCTACGATTTTATTAGTGCTGATGTCTTTAGTGATATTTATTAGCCCCTTAGGTAAAATCAGGATAGGAGGAGATAAGGCAGTTCCCATATTAAATCGCTGGAGGTGGTTCAGCATAGTTCTTTGTACGACCATAGCAACGGGCATTCTTTTCTGGGGTATGGCAGAACCCATCTTTCACTATATAAGTCCTCCTGAATCGCTCGATATAGAACCCAAATCCGAAGCCGCAGCCATATTTTCCATGTCCACCATGTATTTACATTGGAGTTTTACCCCTTATGCCATTTATGTTTTGCCTTCATTATTATTTGCTTTGGCTTTTTTTAATAAAGGATCGGATTATTCCATATCAGCAACTTTGTTTCCTTTGTTTGGTAGGAACCCCAGGGGATTATTGTCCAAAAGTTTAGATGCTGTCGCATTGTTTTCATTAGTGGCAGGGATGGCAGCCAGTTTGGGTGGAGGCCTATTGACATTGGCGGGAGGTATAAATCTCATATTTGGTACAGAAACCAATTTTATCCTTTTGGCATGTATTTGTTTTGCTGTAGTGGCTATTTTTCTGATTTCTGCAGTCAGTGGCCTGCTTAAAGGAGTAAAAATCCTTTCTGATTGGAATTTAAGGGTATTTATACTTCTGCTATTAATCTTTGTCATTTTTATACCCTTAAAGGAAGTTTTGGAACTCAATTTTTCAGGCCTCAAACTTTATATAAGTGATTTTATTGATAAGAGCACCTTTATTGGGGCTGAGAGCGGTGATGATTGGCCTAAAAAATGGACGGTGTTTAATTGGGCCAACTGGATGGCCTGGGCACCGGTAACTGCTTTATTTCTAGGAAATCTTGGCTATGGAAGAACCATTAGGGAGTTTATATTATTCACCTGGATTTTTCCAGCCTTGTTCGCAATTGTTTGGATGTCGGTATTTTCGGGATCTGCTCTTGTATATGAAAATCTATCAATAATTGATTTATCAATGAAATTACAAGAATCCGGTCCCGAAAGCATAGTCTATTCCGTAATAGAACATTTTCCCGGCGGTGATTTTATATCCATTCTTTTTTTCCTGGCTGTGTTTATTTCTTTTGTGACAGCTGCTGATTCCACAACCATTGCCATGGGTGCCTTAAGCACCAGTGGTTTGACGCCCAAAAATCCGGAACCGCCAACCGGAATTAAAATTATTTGGGGTATTTTAGTTGGTATAATGGCCTTAATCATGGTAGCCTATGCAGGAATCGAAGGAATAAAAATGATTTCGACAATTGGAGGTCTTCCGATAGCATTTTACATGATTGCAATATGCATTTCTGCATTTATTTATTATATCAAAATGCTCAAAAAGCGGGATTCATTTTAGTTAAATTCAAACTCTATTGGGGTATTTATGTTCCTTTTTGTATATAAATAAGAGTAAAATGAGTAATCTCTCATTTTAAATATACTTAAACCAAATACTTAAACATTATGAAGACTACAAAACAACTATTTAAACACTATTTAAGCATAATCATGGCAGTAGTACTATCTTTTGCCATTGTATCTTGTGGAGATGATGACGAAGACAGCAGTACTCCTGCGCCAACTTTACCATCCACTACCTATGACCTTGCTGAAATGGGAGGATCCGGAGTTAGCGGAACCGCCAAATTTGAAAAAGTGGATGATCAAACTACGAAAGTTACCCTAGAACTTACAGGAACACCGACCGATGGAGATCATCCGGCACACATTCATATGGATAATGCGGCCACAGGAGGTGGTATTGCAATCTCCCTTACAAATGTGGATGGAAATTCCGGTATGAGTGAAACTACCGTAACTACAAAAGACGATGATACAGCCATCACATACGAAGAACTAATTGATTTTGATGGTTATATTAATGTGCATTTGGCACCGGATAATCTTGGTACCATTGTAGCCCAGGGTGATATAGGATCAAATGCCTTAACAGGAGAATCAAAAAGTTATACTCTTAATGAGTTTGATAATTCGGGAATTTTGGGAACTGTGTTATTTGAAGAGAGAATTAATGGAGAGGCACTTGCAACCATTTCTTTGCAAAATACACCTGCAGGCGGAAGTCATCCGGCGCACATCCATGAAAATGATGCTGCAACGGGAGGACCGATTTACTTTTCCTTTAATGCAGTGGATGGAACAAGCGGAATGAGCAAAACCAACGTAGCAAGTTCAGATGGAGGTGATGATTTTGGTTATGCTGATGTTTTAGTGGTAAATGGTTATGTCAATGTACACCTTGCAGACACGGCCTTATCAACAATTGTAGCTCAGGGAGATATTGGAGCAAATGATCAATAGTTAAAAAATAGATCAAAAAGAGGCCCGGTTCAAATTTTTGAAACGGGCTTTTTTATTGCTTTAAAAGGTAATTGATATTTTTGAAAAATGGATTTAAAAACCGGACTTATAAAATCTACGAGTATTTCACTGGATGGTGAAAATCTGGTTTTTGATTACAGAAGGGCTGTTTTCTGGCCAAAAATAAAAGCTCTTATAATTGCTGATCTGCATATTGGAAAATCGGGCCATTTTAGGAAAAACGGAATAGCCGTCTCCAATTCGGTAAGCATCGATGACTTTAAACGGTTGGATGCATTGATCAAATCCTATTCACCTAAAACTTTAATGATATTAGGTGATTTATCGCATTCTAAAATGAATAAGGACTGGGAGCATTTGTTGGAATTAAGAACAGGGTATCCCAATTTAAAAATCTTACTTGTTCCGGGAAATCATGATATTTTACCCAAATCAGCATATGATGAAGCCGAAATTCAGCAGACGGAGCCCATTCATGAAATTGACCCCTTTATTTTTATTCACGAATCGAAAAGCGAAATCAATGCTAATTCAAGACAATTTTCCGGACATATTCATCCAGGGGTTAGACTAAAAGGGGCCGCAAGACAAGGCATCACACTGCCCTGTTTCTGTATATCAGATAGCAATATAATTTTACCGGCTTTCTCGGGATTCACAGGAAGGTACAAGATTAAACCCAAAAAGAACGATACCATACTGGCTCTAACTTCTAAGGGCATGTTTCATTTAGGGAAATAGAAGCATTGTATTTTCTTCATAATAGTTAAACAATGTAAAATATCAGAAACCTATTAATTATAATTCTTTCCATATTTCAATAATTAGCTTTATCTCTCACATTTGCCTTAAATCAAATCACCTATCTGAATTGAGACTCATCAAAAATTAATATCTATCTTTAAAGAAGAAAAAAAATTGAACCCAATGAAAAGAATTTACTTATTACTTATTGCAACCTTATTATTTTCCTTTGGATCATATGCTCAATTGACGCGTACAAATCCCGAGCTTTTCAAAACTGCTCTGCCTGCGGTAGAAAAAGCCAAAACTGGGCAGGAAAGTATAAATATTCCAAAAAACTCATATCTAAAACAGCCTACCTCCATTCCATCTTATGGGGATACAGTTGGATTTACCTGGTACGACCTTCAAACCAATGCAGGTGTGTCGAGAAGAATTCATCAGGATGACAATGGCAATATTCAGGTGGTTTGGACTAAGGGTTTGGACACCATTACCGATCCGACGCTGGCTTTGAGGGGAATTGGTTATAATTATTACGATGCGGGTACGCAAACCTGGAATCCGGGAGATTCATTGAATACCCCTTATGGTATTGCCGATCTCAGAATGGGCTGGCCTTCAGTGGCGCCAATAAAAGCTTCCAATGAAGCAATTTTTGCTCATCCGAGACGATTGTTTACCAATCCTGTAAAAGGACAAACCAATTATACGGCTTTCGATCTGACAGCTCCATTGCATGGTGTTAATAACGAGCCATTCCAATGGTACAATGTATCCGCGGAAGGAAATTCTTTGTATGCAGTGGCACAGGTGGCCAACGCTAGCTGTGAATTTGGACGCTCCGATGATGGCGGACAAACCTGGGTAATCAATAGTTTATTTCCCGATTCAGCAGCAGGAGCACCTTTAAGAGGAACCGGTGCAGATGGTTATGACATTGACACCAAAGGTGATACCGTTGTGATTGTTACTGGAGGATATACCGGCTATTCCGGAACTGATCCCAATGACCTTGTGATGTTAATGTCTACGGATCGTGGAGCAACATGGACATCAACTGCTGTTCATGTTTTTGACACTATAAATGCTGCTTTTGATTCAGCATCAGGTGGTTATCAGGTATTAACTCCGCATCCGGATGCAAGAGTAACGATTGGAGCAGATGGCAGAATTCACATTACAGGTAGTCTTATGGCTGCTTTGACCAACCCCGGAGACTTGACATCAAATTCATGGTTTCCTTTAACTAGAGGAATCTGGTATTGGAATTCAGACATGCCTGCGGGATTTGATTTAAACGATTCTGTTGACTATGCCAATTATATTCTGACAGATTCAATTCCGGATTTGACAACCATGGGTACTTATCCCTCTGCTTTTGCTGATCAGCCGAGTTATGTAGCGGGTTCCATGACACATCCGAGTGTTTGCGAAAATGTCAATAACGGCAACCTTTATATCGTATTTGACGCTGTGACCTGTGGTTCAAATAACAACCCTTTTGATAATTTATATAGAAGAGATTTGTTTACCATGGTGTCGGGTAATGGGGGAGCAAGCTGGAGCGATGCTAAAAATATTGCATCTCTACTTTTTGCCAATGATATTACCGATGGAACGGTAGGCGAGGAAGCATTCCCAAGCATGACCAAACAATCAAGCGACGGTTTTCTTCATATACTTTTCCAACATGATTCATGGGGCGGCACTTCTTTGGTGGATGCAACAGTATTGGAGAAAAACTTTATGACTTATTTGAAATTAGACCAAAGTATTATTGATAATGCAGTTGCGTTAAATGATGTTGGTTTGGATGAAAATACTATAAAGTTATATCCTAACCCAGCAAGTGGTTTTTCAAATCTTCAGTTTGAATCTCAGCTAAACGGGGAATCACAGCTTGTGCTAAGTAATCTTATGGGCCAGATTGTGAAAAATGAAAACCTTTCTATTACAAAAGGTCTGAATGAAGTTATTCTGGACCTATCAGATGTTCAGAAAGGAATTTATCTTGTGACTGTGGGTAATGGAAATAATATATTGACAAGAAAACTCATAGTGGAGTAGACCATTTTCAATTAAATAAGAAACCTCATTTCATCCGGAATGGGGTTTTTTTATGTCTTAAAAAATTCATTGATATAAATTGTGACTTTTTGATAAAACAGCGTCTTAAGGTTATTCGAATTTGATCAAAATTTAGGATCAGAACTATGGAAACGCTTGTAAAAAACACCGGAATTCAGAAAAGAGAAATTGAGTATAGAGCATTTAATATTGCCTCTAGTATTGATTTAATAGAATACAAAAAAAACAATAATAAACACCTTATTTCATCCAATTCTTCTGAACTTTATTATCATCTAATCAAAGATCAATACTTATTGATTTTAAATTACGGTCTGATTGTTTTCGCCGGCTTTTCGGAGGATGAAATAAAACTGCATCTCGACAAAACAAAGTTCTATTGCAAAAACCCTGCTTCAGAATTTCTTTCTGATGAACTCAACATTATTTTGAGCAATGATTTCCGACAGTTTGAAATGACTTTTGATTATTTAACAATAGGTCGTTTTGATCATGAAATAAACAAAGCCATAATGCTCAATTTAGCGCAATCGGTTGGCCTTAATTATTATGGTATTCTAAGTCAGCAAATACTAAAAGAAATTAAAAATTCTACATTGATTCTCGGTAAATCGGGAAAAATTAAATTAAAACACAAAGAGGCACTTCGGTTATCCGGGCAATCTCTTACAGCAAAAAACGGCATAGCTGAAAACCTTTATATTCTCGATAGCCCCGACATTACATGGGAAGATGAGTACATTGACAAACTGCATAAAACACTTTCAAGACATTTTGAACTCCGCAGTCGTTATCAATCGATAGAAAACACCTTCAGGATCATTGAAGACAATTTGAATCTTTACATTGCTTATAATCATCATCGTGAAAGCAGTCGGTTGGAATGGATAATTATCATACTGATTGTAATTGAAGTATTGGATACGCTTATTAGCAAATTAATATAAATTAATTTCTATTCATCTTTTTCAAGTTCTCAGAATAGAGCTTGTTGAGTAGATCTTTGGCTCTTTTCAAACGCATTTTTACTGCGCTTTCTGAAAGTCCCAAACTCTGCTGAATATCGTTTATGGAATGTTTTTCCTTGTATTTTAAAAGAATAATCAATTTGCCTTCCGGCGTTAATTCATTTAAAAATGCATCCAGAATTTCCATGTTTAGTTCTTCAGGCAGCTCTTCATCATAATCCACCACATCTATCAAGCTGTCATTGAGTTCTACACTTAATACGCGATGAACATTCTTCTTATTTTTTCTTAAATAATCTACACAGGTATGATGGATAATGGCATATAGCCAGGTGCTGAGTTTTGCTTCTTCGCGAAAATTGGGAATCTGCAAATACACCTTGATGAGAATTTCCTGCGCAAGGTCTTTGGCCGTATCGGTATCTTTAACATATTTATTGCATCGTTTTAAAATGTAGGTCTCGAATTTATCAGTAAACAGCGAAAAATAGCGCGACTTGCCATCTTTCATCCCCAGTACCAATTCTTTTTCGCTTAATTCAGACATTTAAATACTTTTAAAGCAATGTGACTTTTGATCACATTTAACGTCATAGCTATAATAATAAAAATAATATGACTGAAGCTTCAATAAAAACGAAAGCACATATAAAGATTTTACCTCAACCTACCGATGAAAGTTGTGGACCCACTTGTTTACATGCTGTGTATTCATATTATGGTGATAAAATGGACTTGAGTGATTTGATAAAAGACGTTAAAACACTCAAAGACGGTGGTACATTAGCTGTCATGTTAGGAAATCATGCTCTTAAAAGAAACTATAAAGCCTGTATTTATACTTATAATTTACATGTATTCGACCCTTCCTGGTTTTCAAAAGATATTGATATATCTGAAAAGCTAAAGGAACAATTGTTTTACAAAAATTCGAAAAAGCTCCGGCAAGCTACCAAGGCATATTTGCAATTTCTTGAAATGGGAGGAGAGATCAGGTTTGAAGAATTGAGACCCTCACTCATCAAGAGGATACTTTCTGAAGGTAAACCTATACTAAGTGGTTTAAGCGCTACCTATCTTTACAACAGCCAAAGGGAAATAGGAGAATTAAATGTATATCATGATACTAAGGGTGAACCTTCAGGCCATTTTGTTGTAATCAGCGATTATGATCACCTAACTAAAAAATGTAGAATTGCCGATCCTTTAAACCCAAATCCTATAAAAGACTCCGTTCAGTATTATAGAATTGATGTGCAAAGGGTTATCAATTCAATTCTTTTAGGAATTGTCACTTATGATGCAAATTTGCTTGTTATAGAACCCTAACTAAATGCATAGAATAGTTGTAACTGAGCATCCGGAGAAATGGAACCTTGAGCTTGATAGCGTGCAGCTTATAAAACCACAGGATTATATTTCAAATGAGGAATATGCTAAACAAAGAAAAGTAAAGGTTATAAATCTGTGTAAAAGCTATCAGTACCAGAGTGAAGGCTATTATATCTCTTTATTGGCAGAAGCAAGGGGCCACAAATCAATTCCTGTTACTTCAACACTTTTGGATTTTAAATTGCCCAATCTGGCAAGAGAAGATGCAGAAGATTTTGACAAACTGATTCAGGAAGTATTGGAGAAGTCCAGTTACAATGAAAAAGTAGAGTTTACCGTTTATTTTGGACTAACAGAGGATCCGTCTTTATCGAGGATAGGTATTTTGTTGTTCAATCTTTTTCAGACGCCTTTACAACAGGTCATTTTTATTAAAAAAGAAAAATGGCAATTGCATTCATTGAAGCCAATAAACCTCAAGGATCTCGATGCAAAAAGCAATCACTTCCTGATCAAATCACTTGAAAGTTTTCTCAGCGGTAAAAATATATCAAGGAAAAACTACAAACGCCGCAAATACGATTTGGCCATATTGGTAAAGCCGGGTGATGAAACCCCTCCTTCGGATGCCAGGGCCTTACAGAAGTTTGTTAAAGCTGCAGAAAACGTCGGATTTAATGCGGATTTTATAAGTAAAAGTGATTATGGCAAAATAACCGATTACGATGCCCTTTTTATACGTGAAAACACCAATGTTAACCATCATACTTTTCGTTTTGCTCGCAAAGCCGAACATGAAGGCCTGGCCGTAATAGACGATCCCAATTCCATATTAAAATGCACTAATAAAGTTTATTTGGAAGAACTGCTAAGAGCTAATAATGTAGCCACACCAAAATCACTTATATTTCACAAAAACGACATAAAGGAGATTGAAAGTTTTGCTTTCCCATTTGTGATAAAATTACCCGATGGTTCATTTTCAAAAGGAGTTAAGAAAGTGGAAAATGTGGAAGAAAGAGATGCGCTCTTAAAAGAGTATTTTCAGAATACCGATTTGCTCATTGCCCAGGAGTTTATGCCTACCGATTTTGATTGGAGAGTAGGGGTCTTAAATGGCAAAATACTTTTTGTTTGCAAATACTTTATGGCCAGAAACCATTGGCAGATCATCGAATGGAAATCGGCAACAGAACATCGCGAGGGCAATGGAGAAACCATAGCCATAGATCAGGCACCAAAAAAATTAATATCGCTTGCTATAAAAGCCTCAAAACTTATCGGAAATGGTTTATATGGAGTTGATGTTAAGGAAAGTAATGGTAATTTCTATGTCATTGAAGTAAATGATAACCCAAATATTGATTCAGGATCCGAAGATAAGGTGGGCAATATGGAAGTTTATGAAAGCATTATGAAGCATTTAATGAATATCGTAATATCCAGGGATCATGGCAGATAAAATGCATTTATTTGAAGGTTTTGGCATAGAGCTGGAATACATGATTGTTAACCGCGATAGTCTTGACGTCATGCCAATAGCTGATAAATTATTGGAAGAACTGGCAGGGGAATTGGTTGATGATTATGAAAATGGTCCGATCAGTATTTCTAATGAACTGGTTCTTCATGTAATTGAGCTGAAATGCACCAAACCGATTACAGACTTGATCCAAATGGAGAAAGATTTTGTGAGCAATATTCTACAAATCAATACCATATTAAAAAATAAATTCAATGCCCGATTGATGCCAGGAGCTGCACATCCCTGGATGAATCCTAAAAAAGAGACTTTTCTATGGCCACATGGTAATTCGGAAGTCTATGAGCGCTATAATAAAATCTTTGATTGCTCGGGTCACGGTTGGTCAAATTTGCAAAGCATGCATATCAATTTGCCATTTTTTGATGATGAAGAGTTTGCCAGATTGCATACGGCTTGTCGATTGGTATTGCCAATAATACCTTCATTATCAGCAAGTTCGCCAATACTTGATAAAGCTTATTCAGGCGTACATGACAAGCGTTTAATATATTATCAAAACAACCAGAAACGCATGCCGAGTTTTACCGCAATGGTGATTCCGGATCTGATGCTTTCAGAAAAAGATTACGAGGATAAAATTTATAAAAAGATTGAGGAGGAGGTAAAGCCTTACAATAATGATGGCATATTAAAACCGGTCTGGCTAAATTCAAGAGGTATTATTTCCCGTTTTGACAGAGGTTCTATTGAGATTCGAATTATCGATATACAGGAATGTCCAAAAGCAGATCTCGCCATTGCTTCATTGCTAATACATTTGATCAAACTATTAACAGAAGAGAGGATAGCTTCATATGAAACACAAAAATCTGCGAATACGAATTCACTTTATGATATTCTGCAACTATGTATAAACGATAGCTCTGATGCAATCATTGAAGATTCGGACTATTTGCAATGTTTTGCTATTTACAAAGATAAGATGCCCGTAAAAGATCTCTGGAAAGACCTTTTGGAAATATGCATGAAGCATTTTCCAAAGGATTTATCACCATGGTACGATACCCTCAATTTTATTCTGGAGGAAGGGACTTTGGCTTCCAGGATACTAAAAGTGGCCAATTCAGTATATACAGAAAATAATTTGAAACTGATATATCAGGAATTGAGTCAAAACCTACCAGAAAACAAACAATTTGACCCATGCGTCCAGTACAGCTAGTCATAAGTTCAGAGCATTCGGGCAATGAAATACCCGCACAGTACGCTTCACTTTTTGAATCTGCAGGTGCAGCATTGAACAGTCACCGGGGTATAGACTTTGGATCGGCAGAAATAGCTAAAACATTTAAGGAGGCTTTCAAGGCTCAATTATTCGAAACTGAAATCAGCCGTCTGCTTGTCGATTGCAACAGAAGTTTGCATAGGAAGGACTTATTTTCTGAGTTTTCTGGAGTACTTGATGAAATAGGTAAAAAAGAAATCCTGGATAATTATTATTACCCGCATCGTAAAAATGTTGAAAAATACGTGAAGGAACATTTTAACCGTGCCATGGTATTGCATCTGAGCATTCACACTTTTACACCGTATTGGAATGATACAGAGCGCGGAGTCGACATCGGTTTATTGTTTGATGAACTGAGAGCTCATGAAACTGTACTCTGTACCTTTTGGGAAGATGAGCTTAAAAAACAATTGCCATCAAAAAAGATCCTACACAATAGCCCCTATACCGGTGCTGAAGATGGCCTGACGGCCCATTTACGAAAATTATTTCCCGACGACTGCTACATGGGAATTGAAATAGAAGTCAATCAGAAATACGCCGGTACTGAAGAATTAAAGACCCTTTGTATGGCAATGATAGATGCTTTGAAAATTTCGGTTAGCAAAATGAATAGCTCTTTTGCCCCCCTTGTAACAACTCATTGAAAACCCAAAAAAAAATTATTCAAAAAAGAAGTGACTTTTTATAAGGGTCTCGTCCAATGGATAAAATAAAATAAATGAATAACAAATTTCTTTACATTGCTGCGCTCGTAGTATTCGGTGCATGCAATAACCCTTCAGAAAAATTAATTGCTGAAAATCAATTAAAACTGGATTCTCTTCAGAGCATTATTAATGATAACAATTATTCTTTGGCCCTGCTCGATCAAATGGGAAGATACCTTGACACCATAGAAGCGAACAGAAACTATGTAGTGATTGACTTGGAAATGGGTATGACGGAAGAGAATTATATAGATCGAATGAAAAACTTAAATCTATACACTCAAAAAGCTGAATGGACCATAGGTGAATTGGAAAAAACCAGATCGGCTTATGCTTCTCAGGTTAAGCGATTAAAAGCCCAGATTTCTGAAATGGAAAAAATGAATGAGCAACTTCAATTAAAAGTCGCCCAGTTTCAGGCCAAAAATGCTGATATTGAAAATCAATTGACCATTTCAATGGAGCAATTGTCAGAGGCAAAAGAAGAAATTGCCATGAAAGATATCAATTTGCAGCAAAAAGAAAATGAATTGGTAGATGCTCTGAACAAAGTGGTATTAACAGAAGCCGAAATTTACTTTGCAAAAGGTGAGGGTATGGAATCGGTAGCTGATCATATGCAATTTGCACCAAAGCGCAAGAAATCAAATCTTGAGGAAGCTTTAAAAAATTATGACAAATCATTGGCCATGGGTTATGAACCAGCCAAAGAGCGAATCGAAATTGTAAAAAGCAAACTGAAAATCTAATCAGAATTAGGGAGTCATCGACTCCCTTTTTTTTTGTTAGCCGATTACAAAGGTCAGAAACAATTATGATTTAAATCCCTAGATTTGATACGCAATTAGAAATGACAAGAAGACTTGTATCTCAGTCCAAAATTCAAGTATAATTTATCGAGAATTCTGCCTTTCGGCATTTTGTTTATGCTGGTGGGATGGTTGTTTTTACTCACCGAAGTAATTGCTACCAGAAATATAAAAACGAGCCAATCAGAAGTCATTGAGGTGACTTTTAACATCTTCATATTTTCCTCTGTAGCTGTTTTTTTATTTGGTTTATTTATTGGGTTTCTCGAAATAATAGTTTTTAAAAACTTATTTAAAAGGGAGGGCTTCAGAAAAAAACTGCTTTACAAATTTCTGCTATATGTCTTCTTCTTTTTAGTAACAATGCTATTAACATATCCGATGGCTGCGGCTATAGAAATGGGAAGCAATATTTTGAGTGAAGCCGTATTTTCAAGATTTATTGAATTTCTTTTTAGTGTTACATTTTTCAACACCCTATTCCAATTGTCATTTTCGCTTTTTATCGCACTTATTTATTCATCAGTCAGTGAAAATATCGGCCATTCGGTTTTATTCAATTTTTTTACTGGCAGATATGCAAAGCCCAGAGAGGAAATTAGAATTTTCATGTTTCTGGATATGAAATCTTCGACCAGTATCGCTGAAAAATTGGGCAATATCGATTATTTCAATTTTCTAAAAGATTACTACGAGGTGTTTTCTGAACCAATAATTGAACACAGGGGAGAGGTTTATGAATACATTGGGGATGAAATAGTAATCACCTGGCCTTATGATAAGGGAATTCACAATGCAGAATGTGTGGATTGTTTTTTCTCAATGAAAAATACTTTGAACTCTCAGAAAGAATACTTTAATAATAAATACGGAATTGTTCCTGATTTTAAAGCCGCTTTACATTTAGGTAGAGTGACCATTGGCGAAATAGGAGCTCTTAAAAAGGAAATTACGTTCTCTGGTGATTTAATGAATACAACTTCGAGAATACAGGACATGTGTTCAGAATTAAAAACAGACCTCATAATTTCCAGAGATCTGTATTTGTTAATTCAGAGAAACGAAAAATACCATTTTGTAAGCAAGGGCGAGTTTAGTCTCAAGGGCAAACAAAAAATCATAGGCTTATACGGGCTTGAGGATTAATTTGCATCTGTGCTTTGCTTTTCAGCTTTAAGCCAAAGAGCGGTCTTAAAATGTTCAGGTTTCTTATCAGATAGTGGTAAGCTAGAATTGAACCAAAAAATGTAAATATTGCCAATCCAATAAATTGAAGGCTCACAGGAATATTAATATTAAAAATCCAAAGGGAACCGAGATGTATAAATATCCAATGTACAATGTAAACAGGATAGGCAGCTTCACTTAAATAACTTAAGTATTTGTTGTTAAAATTTAAATAGCTAAAGGATAATCCGAAGATTCCATATATCCAAATGACCGTTTCGAGTGCCATCAGGTATTTTGGCCCTTCTAATTCCCAAAAATAGAATCTCATGGAATACATTAAAAGAGCGGTGCTTAAAAATGACCATTTCCATTTTTTCATTGTATCCCAAAATACTTTTCCGGTAAATACAAATAGAAAACCAAATAGAAATGCCAACAATCCAAGAATAAATCCATGCATCGTCATGGCATACATGGCATAGGCTGCAGGTTTTATCAATACTACGGAAAGCATAAAGGGGGCCGCAATTAAGATTAATTTAATAGGATTATCAAAAACCCTATTTAAAACAGACCTCCACTTTTCTTCATTTCTTTTGATAAAATAAAATAATGGGCATAACAGCAGCACATAGATGAATATATTTCCAAGAAACCATAAATGTGCAGGATTAAAAACAAACTTTAATTCCTGATTATAATAATGCTGCCAAATTAAAACCTGCAAGGGTACCACCGTTAGAATACCGACAATAAAAGGGAGTAAAATCCTTCTCGTTCTTTCGGATAGAAGCATTTTCCAATTTCTTTTTTTCATAGAAAAATAAAGTCCCATTCCCGATACAAAAAACAAAAGCGGGATTCTCCAGACATTGATCATTGACATTGGAATCCAGATGGAATCCAGGTTTTCAGGGCTTTTTATAAATCCGAAAAACACTCCCCATGGCTGAAAGGGAATTGCCACATGATAGATTAATAAAAATCCTATGGCAATAACCCTAAGCCAATCTATATCATATCTTCTAAGTGTATTTTCCATTTTTAATTTGTAATGTTAACTGAATCTGTTTCCAGCATTTGAGCAATTACCAATCTTTCTTTTTTCAATTCATCATAATCCAGTTTGAAACCAAGTGGGCCAAGATCTCTGCTTAATTGGTCATAAACAGGTTTCAATTGATCAAATGGGATTGTTACATTGTCATAGGCTTTTGCATTGTATTGATTTTGGGCATTGGGATTGGCACCGTGATCAAGTAGTGATCTTACAATTTCGGTTCTGCCAAAAAACGCTGCGGAAATCAAGGGAGTAGAACCGTCGTTGCTTTTACTTTCAAGATCAGCCCCACCTCGAATTAATTCCTGTGCAACTTCTTTTTTATTAAAAGTTATGGCAATGTGAAGCGGTGTAGATCCGTAATCATCTTTTACATTGAGATCGCTTCCATAAGCAATATGCTCTTTAATGGATTCCACATCTCCAAAAAAACTCGCTTCGTGGATATTCCTACCAGGTTTGCTTTTTTCTGAACTTTCATCTTTGTTTTTATTTTCTGAAGTACATGCAATAACAAAAAAGAGAAGTGCTAAAATTAATAATGATGTTAAATTTTTCATGATGTATATTTCAATTGTTTATACCAGCAAAAGTCGTTTGCAAAGCATTGTGAAGGCTATCAAGCGCTATTCAATAGATATAAATTTTGCGTCAGAAGTATCAATTTTGCGTCAATGCCATGGATTATGATTCAATCGGATGAATTTCCATCTTTGAGGATATATTTTTTTTAGAGCTAAAATCAATTTATGAAAGCAGACGATCCTATCCTGGAAAAACTAATAAAGGCAGTAGAGGATAATATTGCGAACGAAAACTTCGGGGTTCAGGATCTGGCAGATATTCTTGCTATAAGCAAATCCACTTTGCTGAGAACAGTAAAAAAACACAGTTCCATGTCTGTGAATCAATTTATCAGGGAAATACGTCTTGAACAGGCTAAAAATAAATTGGAGGAAAGCGAGTTGAGTATTTCTGAAATTGCATTTCAGACCGGTTTTAGCAGCCCTTCCTATTTCATAAAATGCTTCAAAGATAAGTACGGATTATCTCCGGGAGAACATCGGCAGACTCCTGAAAAAAATGATATTAGGCCATTGGACATTCCAAAAAAAAGAAGTCTTAAAAAATACCTTCTGATTTTGTTAATTATAAGTGCAATGATTGCGGTCCGGTATTTTTTCTATTTTAAAAATGTCAACAAGGAAACAGAATTCAAATCGATTGCAGTACTGCCATTTAAGAATGAAAGTCTTGACAGCGGCAATGTATATTTTATTAACGGAATGATGCAATCCATTCTAAATAATCTTCAGAAAATCGGGGATTTGCGGGTGATAAGTAGGACTTCGGTTGAGAAATACAGAAATGTCAATATGACATTGCCTGAAATAGCAGAAGAGCTCAAAGTCAAATATATCGTGGAAGGAAGCGGGCAGAAAATAGGAGAGGAGATTCTTTTGAGTGTACAGTTAATTGAAGCTAAAAGCGATAAACAGGTTTGGGCGGAACAGTACAAAAGGAAATGGACCAATGTATTTGAATTACAGTCGAGCATCTCCAGACAAATAGCTTCAAACATTGAGGCTTTGGTTAAACCCGAAGAAATAGACCAAATTGAAAAAATTCCAACAGAGAACCTGGAAGCTTATGACTTTTTTCTTCGTGCTATTGAATTTCTCAATGGAACAGAAGCATATGGACTCGATTCTTCATTGTTCTACTTTCAAAAAGCCATTGCACTCGATGACAATTTTGCACAAGCCTATGCGTACTCCGGTGTCGCCTTTTATTACAAGGATATGTTTAAAAGCGACAAATCTTACCTCGAAGATTTAAATAATTACTCAGATAAAGCCATTTTACTCGATCCGGACCTTCCTGAATCCCTTATAGCTCGTGGTCTTTATTATATGCAAACCGCTAAGTTCGAAAGAGCCGTTGAGTATTTTGAAAAAGTGCTGGAGATCAGTCCAAATTCGGCATGGACGCATAATTTTCTTTCTGAGATCTATCATCGTTACATACCCGATACGGAAAAGTATTTGGTTCATGCCATGGCAGCTATGCAATTGGATTACAGCAAAGTCGATTCCAATGATGCAAGTATTTCTCATTTGATTCTTGCCAATGCCTTGAGTCAAAGTGGCATGATAGAAAAAGCCAAAATTGAAATCCAGAAATCTCTGGATTATGATCCATCCAATATATTTTCATTGTATCTGGACATTTATCTCGACTTATTCATGGACGATTCAATTGAGAATTCCATAAATCGTATGCACAGTGTTTATTTACTTGATACCAATAGAGTTGATGTAATTAAGGAATTAGGCAAATTGTATTACGCTACTAAGGATTATGATAAATCCTATTTTTATTATAAGAAACTACTTGAAAAAAAGGAATTGTATGGATTGAATCTTTTTCAGGAAGAAGACCTGACGATTGCCCTTGTAGCTCGACATGTCGGGGATACACAAATGGCCAAAGAAAGACATGATTTGTACAGTAAGTATGTCAATGAGAATGAAAATACCTATACCAATCTACAAAAGGCTCTGTTGTATATGTATGAAGGCAAAGAAAATGAGGCTCTAAACGCTTTTGATAAATTTTCAAAGGAGAATAACATCTTGTATTTTGTGGTCAAATGGATAGATCAGGATGAATTATTTGAGCCAATTGCCAATAACCCTCGTTTTAAGGCCAGCATGAAAAAAATGCGGATGAATTTTGAAAAAACCAAAGCCAGAAGAATTCAAATGCTGAAGGAAAAAGGATTGTGGTAAGGGCTATACTACTTTGATACCTGAATAAATCCCATTTGTCATCATTCAGAATTTATCCATATTTTAATCTTTCAAATGTGGAATAATGGATTCAAAATCAGGATAATAAGAGACTACATCATAGGCTGGACCCTGGCTTTGTTATTTCTATGTGTGATTCGCGGTCTTGGAACTAAAGAGCTGGGCGCGCTGCAATTTAGCTTTGGTCTAAGTATTGTATTGTCTTTGATCGTCGGGCCGGTTTTTGGGGCCATCTCGGGTTTTATACGGATTTATTCATCCGAATACTTTGTCAAAAGAATATCCATTTTGGAATTGTTGGGAATCCGGCTTCTAATGTCCGTCCTGTTTTTAAGTGCGTTAATTGTTGTTTCCTATTTTGTTTTGGATCTTTTTATGGATCATGAGCAAAGCCTCCTTCCATTTATGTTTAACGTCTCTAGTTTCCCCATTTATTTCTATGTCATTGTCGTGGATTTTGGGATGTCGGTACTGAGCCATATCAGCCAACTTTTAGGGGAGGATAAGCTCTGGGAAATCTTAAGTGCCAAATACTATCGCCCCAAAAAAGAGAACCGGCTATCTATGTTTTTGGATTTAAAGAACAGCACACAACTGGCTGAAAAATTGGGACATATCAAATACAGTAGATTGATTCAGGAATGTTTTAATGATTTGGCAGTAATGTCGCGATATGAAGCGGAAATCTACCAATATGTGGGCGATGAGGCGGTATTGACCTGGCAGGAAAATGTTAAAAACAGATGTCTGAAAAGTATAAATGCGTTTTTTGGCTTCAATGACATGATAAAAAAGAAAACTTCTTATTATCAAAAAGAATTTGAAGTTATCCCTGAATTCAGAGCGGGTATTCACCTGGGAGAGGTGGTTGTAACCGAAGTAGGCAAATACAAAAAGGAAATCGCTTTTCATGGCGATCCGATAAATACAGCCGCCAGAATTCTCGATGAGGCCAAAAAAGCTAACCAGGATCTTTATATATCAAAGGAAGTAATGGCTGAGATTGAACCTGGACTAATAAATAATTTCAAGATTCAAAACAAGGGCTCATTTGATCTCAAGGGAAAATCAAAACAAATTGAACTCTTATCTATTTCTTCGTAAAACTATATTTTTTAATGTCTGACAAACAAATCTTTGTTTTATGCATTAATAGGGCATGAGACTTTATCCCATTACAAGAGACATGTCTGAAAACTATGTTTCATTTGACCGCTCCCAATACCCACTAATTAAAATGACCTTTACCGGTGAAGCTGCAAATGATGAAAGTTTTGCTGCTTATTTAAAGGGCTTAAAAGACAACTATAATAGAAAAGAAAAGATAGCCTTACTCTTTGATGCCAGCAATGCCGGACTGCCCAGTCTCAAATATCAAAAACAAATGGCCGGCTGGATGAAAGACAACAATGCTCTGATTAAAAAATACTGTATTGGTATTGCTTATATTGTTCCTCAAACAATGATTCGGGGCGCTCTGAAAATGATCTTCAAATTCTTCAATAACCCTGTGCCTTTTGAAGTCTGTGAAAATGAACAAGCCGCCATTGCCTGGCTGAATGATGGATTAAAAACTTCAGTGATAGCTGATCAAAAGGCATAAATGAATAACATTATTCTGTAGAAAATACTCCCCATATTCGTGTCGATTACACACAAGTATGGAATAATAACAGCGTAATTGATGATTTTTAAGCGAGTATCATAATTGCAATACAAAGGGAAAATTAAAAATCATGAATTTTAACATAGAAGAAATTTCCAATATTTTATTCAATAAGCTGGACAGCTGGTACGAGGCGATCATCTCCAACGTACCAAATGCCATCGTTGCGATTCTTATCATTATTTCATTTGCATTGATATCGGGTTTTGGTAGAAAACTCGTTCATCGTGGATTGGGAAAAGTGTCAGACAAAACAGCGCTCAACAATCTTGCTTCCAACATTGTGCGTTTTGGTCTTTTAGCCTTGGGTGTTTTGATGGCCCTTAAAGTGTTGCAATTGGATGGAACGGTGAAATCCTTACTGGCAGGAGCGGGGATCGTTGGTTTAGCCCTCGGTTTTGCTTTTCAGGACATCGCAGCCAATTTTATGGCGGGTATTCTAATGGCCGTCCGAAGACCGATTCAGGTAGGAGATATTATAGAATCCAATGATTATATGGGTGTGGTTGAAACCATTAACCTAAGAGTCACCACCATCCGTACTTTTCAAGGCATACATGTCATGATTCCCAATAAAGATGTTTTTCAAAATCCGCTGCAGAATTATACCAAAACAGATGAGCGTCGAATCGATCTCAACGTGGGAGTATCTTATGCTGATGATCTCAGAAAGGTCAAAGATATCACAGAAGGCACCATCAAAACCCTGCCATTTTTAATTCGCGAAGAAGACGTGGCTTTGTATTTTGAAGAATTTGGCGGGAGTTCTATTAATTTCCGAATTGTATTCTGGATAAAGTATCCCGGACAAACAGGTTATTTGGATGCTAAGAGCGAGGCTATTATGGCGATACAGGAAGCCTTTAATGAAAATGATATTACCATTCCATTCCCAATTCGAACATTGGACTTTGGAATCAAAGGTGGAGAGAAGCTTTCTGAAATGAATCTCCAGCCACAGGAGGAAGAAATAAGTGCTTAATTTAAGCTCATGGTAATAATTTTGAAAAGAGAGTTTTTACTCTCTTTTTTTTATGTTCTCAATCGCCTCATAGTAGTCCTGCATGGTATCTATGTCACGGTGGATTTCAGAACCATCCAGGGTAATTAAATGGTCCTTAAATTTTAAGATTAAGGACTTCGCGCCTTCATCGCCTTTTAAATCACAAAGGGATTTAAAATAAGCGCTGCCAAATAATGCAGGTGTACCAATATTGTCCTCGTACTGGCTCGCAACAATCGTTTTTTCATCCGAGTCATAATGTGCGATCATTTGATCATAATATTCGGTATTTACAAAAGGCTGATCGGCCAGACTTATCAAGAGCGCATCGGGAGGATTCTTTTTAAGTATTTCTCCAATACCATAAGCGATGGAAGATCCAATGCCAATTTTCCAGTTAATGTTAATGAGCACATTGGCCTTTGATGTATCGGTTCTTTCAAGAATGGTCTCCGCATTGGCGCCCAGAACAAGACTTACCCGATTAACTTTGGAATTTAATGCTTCCTTCAGAGCATGTTCGAGCAGGCTGGTCTTTTGCCAGGGTAAAAGCTGTTTGATTCGCCCCATGCGTATTGAAGCACCGGCGGCCAGAAGAAGAAAATGGACTTTTGGCAGCATTTATTTTTGTTCGGTGTTTTGAAGACTTTCGGATCTCTCGCTCAGTGAATTGGCTTGCCGGTTTCGCTTTATAGCAAGGATTTCAGACAGAATGGAAATAGTGATTTCCTGCGGACTGATGGAGCCGATGTCAAGGCCTGCCGGACCTTTTATTTTTTCGAGCCAGGAAAGATCTACATCGGACTGATGCAGGATTAACTCATCGAGTAGCTGGTTTTTTCTTTTGACCGGACCTAAAATGCCAATATAAGTGGCCTGACAATTCTTTAAATTCAATAAGTATTGCAAATCGAGGGCGTAGTTATGGGTCATTAATACTATGGCGGTTTGACCGTCTATATGAACTGAAGACAATTCTTCAGGAGCGATGTGCCATATTTCTTTTGCTCCGGGAAAATCCCGAAGGTCTTTTCTGACCTTTGGAGAAGCAATGATTATTACTTCCCAATCCAGAATAGACGCCATTTGACTCAGATGTTTGGCATCGTGTTCCGTACCAAATACCATTAATTTTAAGATGGATGTTAATTCCTCACTAAAGCACTCCAGGCCTTTGCTGTCCATAGGCGTATTTGAGAATGAAAATTGATTTTCGTTTTTAAATGTAATCCTTGAACCGGCTCCGTTTTGAAGTCCTTCTTCTTTTCTGAAAAAGGAATGAATGATAAAATTTTCTCTTTTCTCCAGACATCGGTAAAATGCATTGATAAAATTTTCGGATGGATGAAATGGTTCGACCAGAATATACAAAGCGCCTTCGCAACCCAAACGATAGCGCCCATCGTAGCGGATTAATTTGGCCGTTTTGCTTTCAAATAGTTCTTGCGATTGTTTTAAAACTTCTTTTTCCACACAGCCACCACTCAATGCGCCAATCATTTGGCCATCTTCGAGAATCAGCATTCTAACGCCCGGTTTGCGATAAGAGGAACCATCGAGCGCTACAAGACTGGCCAATAAACAATTGAGTCCCTTTTTATTGGCCACTGCTGCAGCCTCTATAATTTTTTTAAACTCCTGAGTCATCGCGAGAATCCAGCTTTTTTTATCTTTTTCATAAAATTTAAAGATAGAATTTATTCGATTGTAAAAAATGTAAAACACATAGCCGACATGGATTCGATTATATGAAAATTCAAAATTACGGGCTCTGCTTTTTGATAAATAATGATAAATTTATCTGTGTATAAAATTCCGTTCCCATGAAATCACTCTTACAAATTTTTCTATGCACATTATTTATTTTCCCTGTTCTTCATTTAAATGCTCAAAATGCTTTAAACTTTGACGGCGTCAACGATTTTGTGCAAACAAGCTTTGCGGGTGTTCAGGGCTCAAACAACCGGACTTTTGAAGCCTGGGTCAATGTAGCTCCGGGAGCGGCGGCCTCTAATCTTTGTATATCAGACTATGGTCTGAACGCCGTGGGTTCGAGAAACACATTTTCAGTGGGAGGGGACCGGAGTTTAAAATTTATATCGGGAGGCACCAATGCCAATATTTCTACTGCAGCCAATGTAATTGTTGAAGGGGAGTGGACGCATGTGGCTTTTGTGCTGGATAATGGCACCGGATATTTGTATAAAAATGGCCAACAGGTGGGTACAGGGCTCCTGACTACGGTCAATACCCCCTCAGGGAATCAGAATTTAATCATTGGTCAAAGGGTCAATGGCGGCTCCATACCTTTTGAAGGAAGCATCGATGAATTGAGAATATGGAATGTGGCCAGAACGCCTCAGGAAATTCAATCCGATACCCTAATGGAATTGTGTTCATCCACGCCCAATTTAATGGCCTATTACCAATTCAATCAGGGCATGGCCGGGGGGAATAATAGTGGCATAAATACGCTAATCGATGAAAACGGGCTGAACAATGGAACATTGACCGGTTTTACATTAAATGGAAGTATTTCCAATTGGATTTCAGGAAAAACAATGAATCCTGCGCCGGTGGTATTTGCCAATGATACCGTCACGGCCTGCGATTCCTATACCTCTCCGAGTGGTAATAATACATGGACCAGTTGGGGAAATTATGTGGATACCATTCCCAATGCCTTCGGTTGCGATACCGCATTGAGAATTAATCTGACCATTCTAAATCAAAGCAGTTCATCAATTACCGAAATCATTTGTGATTCACTTGTTTCCCCGAGCGGAAATTATGTGTACACCGCCACAGGCACCTATATGGATACCATCCCCAATAATGCTGGTTGCGATTCGGTCATCACATTAAATGTAGTTTTACAAACGATAAATGACAGTGTAAGCGTCAATGGCAATACCCTCACAGCGCTTCAAAACGGCGCCAATTATCAATGGTTTCTCTGTCAGGCAGGACTTAATCCTATATCTGGCGCCAATTCACAGAGCTATACCATTAGCAGTACGGGCAATTATGCCGTCAGTCTGGAAGTCAATGGATGCCGCGATACCTCCGATTGTGTACTGGCTATTTTTACAGGGCTGAATGGATCTGATTTGAATAAATTGCAAGTTTTTCCCAATCCAAATAAGGGCGAGATTCAATTCAAGGGTGACTTTGAAGGCCATTTGAACATTGTGGATTCAAAAGGAATCAGCGTCTACGAAACCGATATAAGCAAGTCATCGATGAATTCCATAAACATTCCCAAATCAATTGGCAATGGCATGTATATTCTTCATTTTCAAAGTGATGAGCTCATTTTGACACGCAAACTATTTTTGTTCCGGGGTGAGTAATACATAAATATTGGGCCTTATATCAAGTATAATCTTATTATATAGAAATTGATACAATAGGACCAAAATGTTTAATATTTGATAAATTCAAAATTGCAATCGGAATTATATTTAATGGCAAATGAGAATATTGGAATTTTTATACAATCCATTTCCGAGCCCTTCCCAATCCAAAAGAAAATTGTTTTTGATCTTGCTGATTGGAGTGGTCTGCAGTTTGTTTATACTGATTTATAATCCATTTGACATCGCCGATCAATCCGGCCGAAGTTTTTATGTCGATTTTTTAATTTTTCTCTTGGGAATTATTTTTTCGGCCTCAGTCATTTTCATGGACTGGTTGGTTCCCCGCATATACCCTGGACTTTTTAAAAACTGGACTGTGGGTAAAACACTT
The DNA here is from genome assembly GCA_014323545.1 of Hyphobacterium sp. CCMP332. Taxonomy (NCBI): domain Bacteria; kingdom Pseudomonadati; phylum Pseudomonadota; class Alphaproteobacteria; order Maricaulales; family Maricaulaceae; genus Hyphobacterium; species Hyphobacterium sp. CCMP332. The sequence continues at coordinate 37,318 of CP058647.1, read as the reverse complement.
TTATGGTATGTGCTTGTCTTTCTCTTTACAGGCATGAATATTTATTTCTATAAGTCTTTTTTGGGAGGATTCCAGCAATTTGAATTTAATGATTTTATAATGGTTCTGTTCAGAATCGTCATCATCAGTTTTACTGTAATTTTCTTCATCCTTGGGATCACTCAATTTCTCAATTTGAAAAAAGTTTCAAAAATTGCTTCAGGAACCGACTTTGAAATCAAATCAAAAGATGACAAATCCTTTATAGTGAATTTGAGAAATCTTATATATGTAAAAAGTGATGATAATTATGTTGATATTTTCTTTTGGTCAAAAGAGGAAGGCTTGAAAAAGAGAGTGTTCAGATCCAGTCTGCGAAATATTGAAAATCAAATTGTCAGGCCTTTTAGCACGATTAAAAAATGTCATCGTCAATATTTAATCAATACTATTCACTTTGAAATCCAGAATTTAAGTAGCAAAGCGATGACATTAAAGGATAAAAAATCGAAAGAAATTGTACCAGTATCCGGCCGATATGTTAATACCATTCGAAAAGCTATGGCCATTCGCCCCTAAATCGGCATCGTTCTCCACAAAACGTTTTTCTGACTTGTAGCAGAGCCTTTTCAAGGACTTATTTGAAATTCGAATTCAATCGAGGGATTGGAGAAAGTCAAATTTAAAATTTAATAATTATGAAAAAGAGAACATTGATTACATGTCTATTGGCACTGTTAACGACAAATTTGCTCCTAGCTCAAAGTCCAACTTCTAAGTCTGATATTGATTCCGAACAAAAAGCAATAGCAGAAAAAATTATAAAATCATTTGTAAAAGATTACCAGGAAGATCGTTTTGCAAAAGAAGCCCGAGTAATTGGTATTGAAATACCAAATGCAGGTCAATGGACAGTAAACATTAAAGGCCTCCGGGAAAATGGAAAATGGCTGGTCAATTTAAAAGAGGGTTTGCCCGATACTCCATGCTATGCATATAGTATTGAATTTGAAACACTTAATGCCATTTATGAAAATAAGATAAACGCATTGACCGCACAAGGAAAAGCCTTTGCTTCCGACTATACCCCAATGAGCGTCAATGAAATCAATGGCTTCAAACCGAATGAGGATGAGGACAGCAAACTCAATGCTTTTTCTTTTCATTTCTGGACAAAAGGCTTTCCTGAAATCATCCCGTTCAGAGAAGAACTAACGAGACAGGCGCATGGCTCGAATTTCACTATTTTTTATTATGAAAAAGGGCTGAGGACTGCCTGGTACAGAATTTTACCCGGTGAAAGAGTGAGAGATGATGCGAGAGAACAGGCGGCGCCTTTTCCAATGCTCGCCGTAACAATTAAAGGCACCATTGATGGTGAGGTAGATGGAAAAAGTGTAACCATTTCTGAGGGTAATACCGTATTTATTCCTGCTAATTCCAATCACAAATGGTGGAATGACAGGGAAGAGGCTGTAGAAGTAATACTGATCATGTTTGGAGAAGGAGCATAGAAATAATATTCTTAAACTTATTTAAAGTTAATTTAACTTAGAGGGATTTGGGAAAGCAAATCCCTTTTTAATTTTTTGCAGCCATCCTAAGAGGTAAATAATTAGAAATGCTTATAGAATTGATTCAAATCTCAAATAAAAGAACCAATTTATAATGATTATGCTTTCAAAATAATATTCATTTATATCTGCTTAGCGTTATCGAAAAACTTCGGGCCATGGCACAGAGCAGGAGATGATCCCTGGCCAATTTCTCATCCGCTTTAGGGTATAAGAGATATGGATTGACCCTGTTTTTCTTTGATGTTAAACCCATTTGAGGTGAATCCTGCCATTCCATACTAAGCAATTCTCCCTTTAACAAATGTGTTCTGAAATACTTGGCGCTGCTGATAAGTTTGTAGGGCTCTTTTTTAAAGACCCCCAGGATCATAAAATCTTGGGATAATTCATAATCAGCATATCGCGCCAGTTTTTGACTTATCCATCCATATTTTCTTTGATTAAAGCTCCTCCAAAAATGTGAAAGCGAATCGCTATTTTCCCGAAGTACTATATTAAATGTGCTGAGAGTATCATTGTTTAGAATTAGAAATCCAATATTTGCGTTTTCCCAGTTCAGATCATATTGTTCTACCGTATTGGTGGAAACACTTCCATCGGGATTGTTGATGCGCTCTTTGCTCTTCTCATAGCTGCCTTCCACATAGACTTGAAACAAATACAACTTGCCGCTTTTCATATCTTTCATGTAATTTTCGATGAGAAAAATACTATTCGATTCCAGGCTTGTTTGCATTCCCGTAAATAATGTCAAAGTGCCAGCCAGTTTGCTTTCTCCAAGAGAAATTTTATCAACAGGACTGATTTGAGGCGATCTTGTTTTGATTCTGAGTTCTGAAAAGCCAAACCGATCAATTATGTATTTGCCCGAATAAATATTGACTTTTTTGAATGGAAGGGAGTCAAGATTTTGAAAAAAGGAATTACTACTTATAAAAATAAGTAATACAAGCAATTGGGAAGTTCGGAGTAGTTGCTTTTTTTGCCACATGCTCTTGGATTAAACAGAATAAATTTAACCAAATGCAATTAGAATCCTTCTATTTTATCAATTATTTAAATATATATTACAGAATATCAAAGCCTTAGATAGTTGTATTAAAGTAGCTTTTCAAAACCATTCGAGTATAAGAGTGAAGCAATCTGTTGATTTTGAGCAGAACGAGACAAAATTTTATATGGTTCTATAAAGCTGCAACATAATTTCCCAGGTCAATATTACTTTGGCTATATTAAAAAGTTGACTGCCACTTTCATAATATTCTCCCAGAACAAAATTGTTGATCATTGCTGCTTGACAATGCCATTTTAAGGCCTCGCTGTATTTCTGAATGCAATTTTGGGGCTGCCCAAATCGATTGTATAAACATCATCATTGGCATCTTTATATAGGAAACTAAAAAAACAGTAAATCCGCCGTAATCCCGCAAATGGAATTCATATTTTGCGTTTACGATTTTTTCGAAAATAATTACTGAATTTAAAGAATTCGATAAAACCCTGCTGTTGGGCGAAGACTTAATTCAAAATGCAAACAAAAGCAATTCGGCTCACGAAAAATTCACTGTTTAATTTGGGATTGGAAAGTGTAAAGGATCAATTGGTTTGAGATTGGTGAACAAGGCAAATCTTTTCGAGGGCTGAAGAAAACAATTCAACTCGAATTATTATTAATATATGTAGATTAATATTATTAAATAATGATTTTATGGAATACCTTGAAATTGTACTAAAAATCGTAGTGGGTCTGAGCATTCTCAATGTATGGCTGCTGCGCGGTAAAAAATCAAGCCCTTTTCGCGGGGGTGATGCCAAGTCGCTCAAAGAAGAATTCGCTGTCTATGGATTGCCGAGCTGGGTGATGTTTGCTGTAGGCACTATAAAAGTTGCACTATCATTGCTATTGCTGATCTCTATCTATTATCCTTCGCTTGAAATGATTGCCGCATTGGGTCTGGCCTTTATGATGTTGGGAGCAGTGAGCATGCATGTAAAAGTCAAGGATTCGTTCAAACAAACCTATCCTGCACTTTTATTTCTGGCATTATCGTTGGTGATTTATTTTATATAAGCCTGCTTGTAGCCAATCAGAGCAATAGATAAAAACCATAGCTGAGATAGGCATTTAAAAGCATAAAAATAAAACTGGGCAGGGAGGCGAGGAGGCCATCTCTTACTTTAAGACGGACAGCAAAACCAAAAAGCATAAGCAATGACAAGCCAGCGGCGGCCAAAGCGCCGATTCCGGCCGATAAGAAAACACCCACCAATAAACCCATCGCGCCGAGTAATTGTAAGATACCGGTTAGTTGGCGTTGTGCATCCAAACCAAAACGCCGGAATTCTTCCTTCATTTTAAAGCTAAGAAGACAATTCAATCCATAATACAAAAAGGAAGCGGCAGAAATAAGCGCAAGGATGTAAATCATATGCTTAAAACCCCGGATTGAGGGCATTGTTTTTGGATTTGGAAAAGATTAAACCTAACAGCTTGAAAAGGCCAAAAATTCATAGATGGCTTCAAATATTCTTTTTGAAATACTGCTGCCAAAAAGATTGCCATTAAAAGAATAGGAGATCAGAAAATGGAAAGCTCGGAATGGGTGGTCAATTCTTCGAGAAAACGCATACCCTTATAGGAATTACCCATGGCATTCAAGCGGGGACTCCATACAGCAATAGAGTAATTATTGGGGTTGAGTGCCACAATACCGCCACCGACGCCACTTTTTCCCGGTAAACCCACCTTAAAGGCAAATTCACCCGATTCATCGTAAAAACCACAGGTGAGCATAAGGGCATTAATCCGTTTGGATTTCATTTTGGAGATGATCTGTGTGTTATGACCAAAACGCTTGCCGCCATTGGCCAAAAAAGAAAAACAATGCGAAAGTTCCATACAGCTCATTTCCAGCGAGCACATGGTAAAATAAAAATCCAGCACCTCTTCAGGTTCGTTTTTAATGTTGCCAAAGGATTTGATAAAATTGCAAAGCGCAACATTTCTGTAGCCATGCACTTTCTCCGATTGGGCAATCTTTTGAGAATAGGAGAGATCGCCATAGCCTGAAATCTCCTGTGCAAAGCTTAAAAACTCGCTTTTAGCATCTTTTAGTTGTGAAATGAGAATATCGCATACCACCAGGGCACCGGAATTGACAAAGGGATTTCTGGGAATGCCATCATTGGTTTCGAGCAGGATAAGCGAATCGAATTTGGTACCGCTGGGTTCCACATGAATGCGTTTCCAGAGTTTTTCACCTGTGCGCTCTTAAGCCAGGCTTAAAGAAAGGACTTTGGCAATGCTCTGTACCGAGAATTTCTCTTTGTAATCGCCTTTGCCATAATTCTCAGCCTCGCGTGTATAGAGATGCACACCAAATTTATCCGGATTTATTCGCGCCAGCTCGGGAATATAATTCGCGAGTTTACCCTGATCCTTAATCGATTGGATTTTTTCAAAGGCTTTGTCGATATACTGCGAAAAATTTACAGGCATCTGTATTTAATTAATTCGATGCAATATTAGCGCTTTAAATATTCAAGCGACTTGAATTGGCTGTATATTATATATTTGTTAGATAATTTATATTATGTTAACCAGCAAAGCTGGACATTGACGTGCACATTTTTGATTGATAATTTTTAATTTTTAATTCTTAATTTCCCCCCTTCACACATTCTCATAAAATAATGTGAAATCTGTCCTTATTTTTACCAGCTATGGAATTACAGGCCATGGCCAAACTGGCGGCCAGCTATATCAATACAACCAACAGGCATATATTTCTCACTGGAAAAGCGGGAACGGGAAAAACGACTTTTCTCAAATACATCATCGACCATACGCATAAAAAAGCGGTGGTTGCAGCTCCAACGGGTATTGCCGCCATTAATGCGGGCGGTGTTACGCTCCATTCGCTTTTGCAATTGCCCTTTGGGTCTTTTATTCCGGAAAATATAGCCCTGGAGCAAACAAATGACCGGGTGTCCATCCCAAAGACCCTTTTTCAGGACTTTAAATTTAATGCCAGCAAAAGACAGCTCATCAATGAAATTGAGCTTTTAATTATCGATGAGGTCAGCATGCTTCGCGCCGATCTACTCGATTGCATTGATTTTACTTTGCGTTACCTCCGTAAAAACTCCTCTCCTTTTGGTGCGCTTCAAATTCTATTTATTGGTGATTTAATGCAATTGCCTCCGGTAGTCAAAGAACATGAGAAAAGACTGCTGGGTCATTACTATCCGAGTCTTTACTTTTTTTATTCCAAAGCACTTGAAAACAATCCACCCATTCATGTGGAACTCAGGAAAATATTCCGTCAGGATGATCAGGAATTTATCGAATTGCTCAACCGTTTGCGGCACAATGAGCAAAGTCAAGAGGACCTTAATTTCCTTAATGGCTATTACAATCCCGATTTTGCCGAAGCGGGGGAAGCCGGCTTTATACATTTAACCACGCATAATTATCGCGCGGATAAACTCAATCAGCAAAAACTGAGTGATCTGGATGCATCGCTTTATACCTTTCATGCCGAAATTGATGGCAATTTTCCCGAAAGTATGTTTCCAACTTCTGAGCAATTGCTATTAAAAGAAGGCGCGCAGGTCATGTTTATTAAAAACGATCCGAGCGGCGAAGGGCAATTTTTTAACGGTAAAATCGGCTTGATTTCGAGTCTTTCGCAGGAAGAAATATGGGTTCAATTTGAAAACGGATCAGAAGTTTTGGTGAGTCCCTATATCTGGGAAAACAAAAGATACATTCTCGATAAAGAAAGCAATGAAATTGAAGAAAGTTATCTCGGAAGTTTTAAGCAATTCCCAATCAAACTGGCCTGGGCGGTGACGATTCATAAAAGTCAGGGTTTAACTTTTGAAAAGGCCATTCTGGATCTTTCGGGCACTTTTGCTCCCGGACAGCTCTATGTGGCTCTTTCGCGGCTGACTTCGCTCAAAGGATTGGTTTTATCCTCTCCCCTTCCTGAAAATCCTCCAAAAATTGACGAGAGTCTGGCCCGATTCAATGCCGCACAATTGGAACAAAAAGAATTGGAAGAAAATCTTGAAGACAATCAAAAGGCATTTGTATTGGAGCTTGGACAGAATGCCTATGATCTTTCAACATTGCACAATAAACTAAAGCATCATCAGAAAGGCTTTAACAAAGATGAAAATCGCTCCATCAAACAGAAATACAGCGAATGGACAAAAGCGATTTTGGATGAAATACAGGAATTAAGAGGCATAGGAGAAGGTTTTTCAAAGGAAATTCAGCGCATTCTAGGCCATGCGGATTATCTCGATCGCTTAGCCGATAGAAGCACAAAAGCAGAACGTTATTTTCTAGATAAACTCCTGCCCATTGCAGAAAAGATTCAGGCGCATGCGGCTGAAATAGCAAAAGAGAAAAAGGTAAAAGCTTATCGCAAAGAGTTGGAAGAAATAAGCGATGTCCTGATTCGAAAAATACAGGATATAGAACGCTTTTCTTATTTAATTGGGAATTTGAAATCGGGCGCTGATTTTGGAGAAAAATTTAAATCCCGTCTCAGCAAGGATTTGATATCCGGAAAAGTGAAAAAGCCTGCCAAGGATAAAACGCCTACGGCTGAGATCAGCTTTAAATTATTTCAAAATGGCAAAACAATTAAGGAAATTGCAGCAGAAAGAGCATTGGTGGAAAGTACCATCGAAGGCCATTTGGCAGAATATATTAAAACAGGTAAGATTCCAATCGAAGATCTGGTATCCAATACCAAAATCAAGAAAATACAAAAGGTGCTTGAATCCGATGCAGTGGGCCTGGCAGAAATCAAATCTAATCTACCTAAAAATTATTCCTATGGAGAGATCAAAATGGTAATTGCTCATCAGAATAGATTAACTTAGACGCACTAAAATCAGAAATCATGCTAAAAAAAATATTAATTGGAATTGGAATCCTTCTTGGGGTTTTTATCCTCTGGTCCCTTTACGGTTTATTTATTGCCACTCCTGTCAGTCCTCCGGCAACGGCCACTTATAACCAGGACGGACTGGAAATTACCATCGAATACTCTCAGCCTTCTAAAAAAGGCAGACTTATTTTTGGTTCTGAGGAAGATGGTGCCTTACAGCCCTATGGTAAATACTGGAGATTAGGTGCCAATGCGGCTACGGAAATTACCTTTAATAAGGATGTTTTATTTGCCGGTGAGCCTATTAAAGCAGGAACCTATCGTATGTATGCGGTTCCGGGACCTGATGTGTTTAAAGTAACTTTAAACTCTGAAACTGATGTGTTTTTTGGTGTATCGGAGCCCGATCCCGAATTGGACATACTTACCGTTGATGCGCCTGTTGAAAAACCTGCATCCGAAGTAGAGACCTTTACCATCGGGTTTAGTCCTAATGATGAAGGCGTCACAATCAACTTTGTATGGGTTCAAAGCAAGTTTACTGTTCCAGTTATCTTGCAATAAAGCTATTTAGTCTTATTCAATTGGATTTGTAATTAATAAATGGGTAAAGTTTGAATTGCCCTATTTTTTCCAGGTAAAAATAAACTCAGATCCCCGCCCCGGGGCAGAAATAACTTTGATTGTTCCATTATTCTGTTTTACCAGTTTCTTGACAATCGCCAATCCTATTCCACTGCTGTCTTTTCTTGAAGAGCTGTGGGCCTTGCTGAATATGTTAAATAAGGTATTGTGGTATTTTTCCTCTATTCCGGGACCATCGTCTTTTACGCTTATTTCTATTTCATCGATGGTTGTTTTCGAACTCAGCACTACCCTGCCCTTTTTCTTGTCGTGATATTTTATTGCATTGCCGATCAGATTGGAAAGCACCTGAAACATCTGTGTTCTGTTGGAATGTAGATCCAGATTTTCAACCCTGTTAATGATTTCAAAGCTTTCTTTTATTTGAAGATTTTCAACCACTTCGGCTATCAAATCCTGCAGATTGTATTTGCTTTTTTCTATTTGTGAATGCCCCGCTCTTGAATAACTGAGAACGGCTTCGATCAGGCCATTCATTCTCAAACTCGACTTTTCAACAAGTTTAAACAATTCCCTTCCTTCCTTACCTATATTTTCAAGGTGATCGCTTTTTATTAGGTTAATTAATGCTGTAATGTTATTTATGGGCGACTTAAGGTCGTGTGAAACAATATGTGCAAATTGATCGAGTTCTTTATTTCTGGACACTAATTCTAAATTGGCCTCCTCCAGTTTTCTTTGTATTTGAATGATATCACTAATGTCTCTAATTATGGCAATGAACATCATTTGGCCATTCTCTACTGCAGATGAAAGTGAAATGTCAATAGAGAATTCATCCCCGTTTTTATCAATAGCAAATAACTTCCGCCCGGTTCCCATCCTTCTTGAAACAGGGTTTTGGGTATAGCTCTTAAACATCTTTTGATGGCCTTTGTGAAATCGCTGTGGTATGAGAATATTCAAATCCTCACCTATCACTTCTTCCCTTTTGTATAGAAAAATGTCTTCAATTGATGGTGAAACTTCAATTATTTTTGAGTATTTATCACAGATTACTACAACGTCGCTCAGGGCATCAAAAATTCTGGAAGATTCCATATAATTTAATTATGCATTTTGATATTCACTATTATCAATAAAAGAAAAAGACTCCTATGCCTTTTAAAAATATACTTTTAAGTAGCATTATCTAATCTTGTTGAGCTTTAAATGCATATTCCAGAATTCATGAACAAATTAGAATGATTTTTATCAGTGCTTTGAATGATTTGTGAATTAATCACTGAAAAACTGAAACTATTAAAAAATATCAATTTGCTTTAAAAGCTAAACCTGAGCTTTATATGATGCAACAATTGAAAAATCTTAATCAAATTTAGATACAGCAATAAAATCAGGCATAATAGATGTAACTTTCGCTTTTATTGCTCAAACAATCCTGTACATAAATGGTATATCAAGAAATGATTTTTGCGGGATTGGTTCTGGCTTCCATCTGGCTGCTCTTTTATCTTTTACCTTTTAATATCTGGATCACCGCAATTTTTTCTGGCGTAAAAATTCGACTTTTGGATCTGGCGTTTATGCGTTTCAGAAAAGTACCACCCAATCTTATTGCGCGATCATTGATTCTTGGCCAAAAAGCGGGTTTAAAAGACATCAATTCAAACCTTTTGGAAACACATTATCTCGCCAAGGGCAATGTAATAAATGTTATTAAAGCCATGATTGTTGCAGATAAAGCCAATCTGGAATTGAGCTTTGCCAATGCCTGCTCAATTGATCTGGCAGGAAGGAATGTGCTTGAAGCCGTGCAAATATCCGTAACACCCTATATCATAGTGGTGCCATCCATAATGGCTGTTTCAAATGATGGCATTCAGTTGATAGCAGATGTTCGCGTTACCGTTCGCACTAATATAAAACAACTGGTTGGAGGTGCCGGAGAGGAAACGATTAAAGCGCGTGTGGGTCAGGGAATAATATCGAGTATTGGCTCGGCCCCCAGTTATCTGCAAGTCCTCGAAGAACCGGGTAAAATATCAAAATTGGTTTTATCGCATGGCCTCGATTCAGGCACCGCATTCGAAATCCTGTCGATCGATATAGCCGATATTAATATCGGAAAAAATATTGGTGCCAAATTGCAAATAGATCAGGCCATGGCAGACCTGGAAATAGCAAAGGCAAAAGCCGAAAAGCGAAGAGCCCAGGCCGTCGCCCTCGAACAGGAGATGATGGCTAAAATTGAGGAATCCAGGGCCAAAGTGATACAATCGGAAGCCGAAATTCCTTCTGCCCTATCTGTAGCTTTTACAAAGGGTTATCTCTTTCCCTGGAGCATGAAGAAACAAGATATATCGGGTTCATAAAATAAATCCCCAATGCTATTTCAAATTTTTAATCAGAAACTTGCGAACTGGCATTGATATTTTAGCCAAACCGAGTTAAGGTCATTTATTGCAGTTACAATAAAAGTCCCAATAGTTCATTGGCGCTCTTCTTTATTTGATTTGAAAAGCCCTCTCCTGCCGATACATCTGCGGGTTGGATGCCGAGAATATAAACGGGTTTATCAAAAAACTCGGCTATTCTTTTTAAAGATAGATTATGTGTTGAAGAAGTCTGATCCAGAATTTTCGAAACCGGTACTATATCAACATAGCCGACCTCCTTATTGAAACTAATAGCATCTATAATCACGAGAACATCGTGCTGGGTATTATTTATCTTGCCGATAAACTTTTCTATACTCATTTCGGCTATTATGACATTTTCTTTGTCTTTTTTTAGCTCCTCAGCAATATATACTCCAATACCGTCATCGTGTTTGAAAACATTCCCAACGCCTACAAATAATGGTATTTTATCGAGCAGGATTCGCCTTATTTTTTGATCCAATTTCAAATCATACGGGATTTTTGTCATTCTGACTTTAGCCCATTAAATTTTTCACCTGAATTTTTCTTAAACAATTGGGACAGAGGTTATTGAACATATCCTTCCTTTTCAACCAGTCTTTTACTTCCACTTTTGTATCCTCTTCCTTTGCCAATTCGAGATCTCTATTCAGAACGTTAAGATTTAAAATACTGGAATAATAGCGTGGGCCGAGTTTATTTCTCAAAAATTGTAAATGCTCCTTTGTTGTAATCACCGTACCACAGCCGTCGCATATTACCAGTTCTCGTTCCTGTTTTTCAACTAATTCTGCTGTATCCAATGTTGCGAGGTCATATATACTTTTCGACAATTTCACACCTTTACCCGTAATACAATGATCTTCGCATTGTCCGCAAAAAATACACTTCCCATAATCCCGCGTAATAATCCTGAGGCCTCTCTCCTTCTGGTCTTCAAAAGTTATGGCATGCGAGGGACATACATTAGCACAGGTTTCACAACCCACACAGTATTCTTCATCCACCACAGGTTTGCCCCTGAATCCTACTTCAGGTATATGGTCCTTGTATGGAAATTTATTTGTGTATGCCGGTGTGAACAGGGATACCAGTGCTTCCCTGATCTCTCTTATCTTCGGATATTTCATTTTTACCTCCTTCTTCTAAGGTTTTTCTGTCTTTGTAATGATCCACCACCGTTTTCTCCCCTAGCCTTATACCAAATTGATATGATCCACGTGCTAATGCATGTGCTGCAACCGTGGCTGAAAAAAATAATAAAGGTATGGCTATCAGTGCTTTTACACCTATACTGTTAAAGCCATAGTAGATAAGCACGCTTAATAATATGCTACATGTTCCAAGTGTCACACATTTGGTAGCAGATTGGAGTCGATTGTATACATCGGGCAAACGTACTAAGCCGATACATCCAAATAAATTGAATAAAACTCCTATTCCAAGCAATATTGCTGCGAATATACTAGTCATTGAGCCTCCTTCCTCCCAGGTATTTCGCCAGGCTTAGTGTTCCTACAAAACTCAATATGATCCATGCAATACCGATATCCAGAATAAACATTCTGTCGGTCTGAATCGCGATAATTGCGCAAATGCCTACAACCAGGATTCCAAAAATATCGATCCCCACCATGCGATCTGCAATGGATGGCCCTCTCACAATCCTGTAAAGACAGAGCAATACCAATCCAATTTGTATGTAAAGCAGTATGTTGAGGAATTCAGTCATATCTTATTATTCAAATATCTTTTTTATGTACTTTTCAAATTTTCCTACAATTCTTTCTCCGTATTCATTTGGATCGGTACTTCTCACATAAATCCAGTGTATATAAATGTCATCATTAATAATATCCATTGTGATGGTTCCGGGTGTCATTGTTATGGAATTGGCCAATGTGGTTTTGGCAACATCTGTTTTCAATGTAGTCCTGGTTTTCACAATACCGGGTTTTATAGGAAGGTCAGGATGTAATACCCTATAAGCCACATCAAAATTGGCCTTAATGCATTCCCAGATAAACACGAATAAATACACAATAAACCAGTAATACCTCTTTGGTTCGAGCAATTTGCTGAGATCCTGAACAAAATATTTTCCAAAAAGGAATACTGTTATGGTCGAAACAAGGATACCGACAATAATATTTTCCCAACTGAGCTTGAATGTGAAAATCATCCAAAGGCCAAATCCGATTATAATATATGCCAGTTTTTTCATGTCAACCTCCCAGAATTTGTGATGAATAAGATGTCAATTCCAAAAGTGAATCCACTGCAGGCGCAAATAGCATTTCACGCAATTGCGGAATCATAACTGCACTTAAAAGCAGACACATGGATGCTAAAACAATCATAGGTGCTTTCATACTAAATGGTAAATTCCGCTTAGCGCTGAAATTTGATCTTGGTTCTGCTGCAAATGATTCCCTATGGAATTTCAAGAAATAACCGAGCGTTATCACACTCATAATGGCAGCAATGAATGCCACAGTATATAATTGTGCCTGCACTGCAGCTATAATGATTACCAATTTGCTGAAAAATCCGCTAAATGGTGGCAAACCGGAAATAGCCATTGAACCACTAAATGAAGTAGCGGAGGTTACAGGCATCAATTTACCGAGACCACCGAGTAGTCTTAAGTCCCGTATACCCGTAGCATGTTCAATCGAACCGGCATTCATAAACATCAGGCTTTTAAAAACCGCGTGATTGACTAAATGGAACAAGGCACCAAAAATAGCCATTGAGGCTATGCTCATGCTTTCTCCATTTGAAATGACTATCATCCCCACTCCCAGTCCTGTGAATATATATCCAACCTGACTAATACTTGAATAAGCCAGCAATCTTTTGTAATCCCACTGTCCGATAGCCATCAAACCGCCAACAATAATGGATAAAATACCCAATACGGTAAATGTGATTGCGATCTCATAAGAGATGATGAACATATTGAAAAACAGTCTAATTAAAACATATACACCAATAGCCTTGATCAAAATTCCTGATAACAAGGATGAAATTGGTGATGGTGCCGATGAATGCGCATCTGGTAGCCAGGCATGGAAAGGAACAATTGCTGACTTCAAACCAAATCCGACGATTAATAGGATTTGAATAAATACGACTAAGTAGGATCCTTCAGAACCGGCCAATACCTTCGAAATATCCGCGATGTTCAAGGTGCTACTTGCCCAGTAGATCATGGCAATGGCAAACAGAATGATCATAGATGCCAATCCGCCCAAAACCATATATTTAAACGAAGCCTCGAGTTCTTCTTTTTCCACTCCAAATGCCACGAGAGCATATGAAGAGATTGCGGCGATCTCGAGAAAAACGTAAAGATTAAAAAGGTCTCCGGAGAGGATCACACCATTCATTCCCGCTATCATAAGACATAGCAAGGTATAGAAATTCGTCTCTGCCGTATATTTTTTGATATAGCCTATGGCGAAGAATGCCGCTAGAAAGGCAATGAAGTTTACAATACCGAGCATAAAGGAGCTAAAACCATCATAAACGAGATAAATACCAATAGGAATAGAATCAAGAGCCCCCCATCCGCCAATAGCATAAACCACCCTTTGTCTGTCCCAGTAAAGCATGGCATAAAGACTAAAAAGCGTCAACACCAAAAATATAAAGGATGCCTTTATTCTTGGGAATCCAATGAAAAATCTACCCATTACCGGTATGATAAATGCGGCGGCCAAAGGCAATACAACGAATAATGGTAGAATATAAGATTCCATGGATTAACCTTTTAAGTTTCTCATTTCACGAATATCAAATGTGCCGTATTTGCGATACAGTCTAATGGCCATTGCAAGGAGCATGGCATTCGTTGCCAGACCGATTACAATAGCTGTAAGAACCATTGCCTGAGGCAGTGGGTCAACAAAAATCTTCTGTTCCGATCCATTTACTATTATCGGCGCATCTCCCATATCTACATAGCCTATCAATGCGAGTAATAGAAAGATGCTTATTTCCATAATCGCCAGACTTATAACGATCTTGATTACATTTCTCTTTGTAAGGACTCCGTAAAGTCCGACAAGGAAAAGCACAAAACACAATATAAACACTGTCATGACTTCACCTCCTCCTTAAATATTACCAATGCTAAAAAAATAGTGAACAATGCTGCCGCAACCTCCACTCCTATTGCGATATTGTATAGCGGGATGGTGCCTGCGCTGATTAATTCTCCGATTTCTCCTTTTGGTAAGTAATTACCAAAAAACACATGCATTCCAATACCAAATCCGATTAATGCCAAAGTGATAAAAGCCAGGAGTGCCAGACTTTCAAAAATGGCTGATCCTTTTTCCTTCAATTTTAGATTTAGCTTATCACTTCCAAATGCCAGAACAAGTAATACCAATGATCCTGCGATTACAGCTCCACCTGCAAATCCTCCACCCGGTGTTAAATGGCCATGAAGAATAATGTACATGCCATAAATGAAAATCACCCCTGCCATTATTCTGACTACCGTTTTCACTATGAGGGTCATGCCTTTCATTGATTTACTAATTTATCTTTCTTCCTGCCGTAAATCCGTAATACTGTGATTACGCCAATTACAGCAGTAAATAATATCGTGGCTTCACCAAGCGTATCATATCCCCTAAAATCAAATAGGATACCGGTTACAAGATTTGCGCTTCCGGTTTTTTCTGCAGCCATTTTAATATAGGCTGTTGACATCCTGGTAATGTGTTCACCTAAAGGTGCCATGAGTTCAATAGATTCGAAAAAGAAATAAAATAGAATACACCCGAATGAAGTGATCATAAGCAGGTTCAAAACATAGCGGAAATTGATATAGCTAACACCCTTCAAATTGATCAGGGTTTTTTCTCTTAGTTCTTCTTTGGAACTATCTAATACCACTGCAATCATGATGACCAAGGTGATCGTTTCAACGACAATCTGAACTATAGCAAGGTCAGGAGCTTTTAAGAGCAAAAAACAGATTACAAGACTGTAACCCACCAAACCGGTTGAAATTACTGCAGATAGCAAGTCTCTTGCATTTAAAGCAAATACTGCTCCCAGAATCATTATTACAAGTATTATGGAAATTAGCACATCCATAGTTTTAGAATAAGAGTAAAAGGATCATCATTAAAATCAGTCCTATAATTAGCCAGATAGCATAGGTCTGTAACACTCCATGGTGAGCTCTTTTCAGAAGCTGCGTTAGCCGTAATACTCCTGTTTTAGAGAGCTCGTAGATATCAAACCACTTGTGTTCTGCTTTATGATAGATAAAGGAAAGCGGTTTGGCATCACTAATGGTTTTATAAAAACCAGTTACTTCATAAACGCCTTTGTCAGACATCATTTCCCCTCCTACAAAACTTTCATCACGTCTGAAGCCCTTAACATTCGTCAGAGCATATATTATTAATCCCATCACTATAGACAGGACAATGAGCAAACTTACCTGCACAGAATTCCATGTGCCGATATATGATGTGCTCGGAACAATATCTTTAAATAAAAATGGCACCACATAATTTGTGGCAAAAACGCCGAATCCAATACAGAAAACAGCAATAATCAGCATAGGAATCTGCATCAGGATCTTGGCCTCCTTCACATTGACTAATTCCTCTTTTTGTCTTCCAAGGAATATTCCTGAAATAAATTTTATAAAACTCGCCAGTGTGAGCGCCGAACCAATTACGGCTAATGCAAGCCATAATATCCACAGATTATTTGCTATTCCGGGAGTCTTGCCAAAATCGATAATGGCCTGATAAATAATCCATTTTGAGGCAAAGCCATTCATTGGAGGAATTCCACTAATGGCCAGGGCAAATACCAGTGCCGAAACAAAGGTTACCGGCATATTTTTAGACAATCCACCCAGATCTTCAATTTTACGATGGCCACTTTGTTTCTCAACACTACCTGCGGAAAGGAAAAGACCACTTTTATAGAGTGCATTATTAATCATATGGAAAAGCCCACCAATTAAGCCCAGAGCAGAACCCAAACCGAGTCCGGTAATCATATAACCCACCTGAGAAACGGCATGAAAACCTAACAATTTCTTGTAATCGTGCTGTATCAAAGCCATCATCACACCGCTGATGATAGTTGAAACCCCCACAATGATTATAGCAAGTGTCAGCCATTGATTTACTGTAAACACATCATTGATTAATCGCGCCATGAAATAAATACCTAGTAATTTATCCAGCGAAGCAGGCAAATAGGCCGATGAAGTAGCGGGCGCTTCCTGAGTAAAATCAGGTATCCAACTGTGGAATGGAAATGCTCCGGCTTTGGTAAATGCGCCAATTAATAATGCGATGAATGCAATTATATTCAGACTACTGTCTGTTTCAAGATTAAGTTTAGAGAAGGCCAGCAAGTTAGTGTTCGACCATATAATAGCTATACCGAATAGCATGATCACATCAGATGCGCCAATTATAATTAAGGACTTGGTAGCTGCTGCCGAGCTTTCTTTATTATTTGAGGGGATCAGTTGATACAGTGAAATGGCTAAAAAACTCCAAAATCCAAGAAATAATAACATGTTATCAGCCAATGCAGCACCATTTGATGCACCCAATGTTAAAAGAATGAATGAGAAGTAATTTGGACATTTATCCTTCTTACTAATAAATACCAGTGCATATACCAGAATCAGGAAGGTAAAGAAGCCAATAAATGTCACAATTAAGGTGTTGAGTGAATCCACAAGGAATAGAGCCGACACCTGTTCGGAATCAAAAAGTTGGGCTAGCCATTTCCCTACTGTAGAATTTTGAATACTACTCAATCCAAAATAAAGGAGGATAGAATGATAAAATACAAATACTCCGGTAAATAAAGCGATGGCCGCCTTTATGCTTTTGATTCTCTCAGGAAATATCAGGAGTATAAATCCGATCAATAAGGGTATCCATATGATGAAATCGTAGATCATGAATTATTTTTTTCCAATTTTCTTTTCACATCATCCGTCTTCAATTGACCGAATTTAATCAGGTCTTCGCCGTTGAATAACTTTTTCCCACTTTTCCAGTCATACACAAATGCCATCCTTTCGGTGCAACAATAACAAGGGTCCACAGCTGCTAAAGCAATTGTAGAATCCGAAATCGTTTGTCCCACTGCAGAAACTTTGAAGGTCGGGATATTCATATAGCTCGGTGCGCGTATTTTATGTCTTTTGGGGTATTGTGATCCATCGGTCTCAACAAAGTGAAATACTTCACCACGCGGTGCTTCAGCACGGCCGAAACCAATTCCCGCCGGAATTTCTTTCACCAGAGTTTCTATATCTCCTTCCGGTAATTTCTCAAGGCCATCGAGGCACTGCTCGATAATTGAAATAGATTCGTACATTTCCAGCAATCGCACTTCAGCTTTGGCAAAAACATCACCTTGCTGCGCGGTAATTACTTTCCAATCAACCATATCGTAGGCTGCATAAGGATCATCTCTTCTCACATCAATTTCTACACCTGCTGCCCTTGCCGTTGGGCCCAACGCTCCGTATTCTATTACTTCTTTGCGGTTTATTACTCCTACTCCTTTGGTCCTAGCATGTATTACCGGATCGTCCATTACTGCACCGGTCAGTAGATCGCATTTCTTTTTCACATCTGCTACTACTTTTCTTACCCTTGGAATCAGATCATTTGGAATATCTCGTCTCACACCTCCGACTTTGAACATGGCATAACTGTTGCGATTACCGGAGATCATTTCAAAGAGATCAAGAACCGGTTCGCGGTATTTCCATGCCCACATAAAAACCGTATTGTATCCGAGAAAATGACCTGCCAAACCGACCCAAAGTAAATGACTATGAATTCGTTCCATTTCGCCTATGATGCTCCTTATGTATTTGGCGCGATTGGGAATTTCTACACCAACGATCTCTTCAATACAATTGGCAAATGCAAAAGGATGAGAGGTAGAGCATATTCCACAAACTCTTTCAACAAGGAAAAATGATTGGTCAAATGTCTTTCCTTCACTGAGTTTCTCAATACTCCTGTGGTTATAACCGGTTACCCATTCAACGTTTTTGACCGTTTCCCCATCGCAATAGAGTTTAAACAATTCGGGTTCTTCCTGAAGTGGATGATAAGGGCCAATTGTGATGATTTTTTCTTTCATGATATTAGGTTTTCTTTCTGTAAGGAAATTCTCCAGGTTCCCAATTACCATCGGAAATCAAAGGTCCTTTTTCCGGATGACCTTCAAATTCAATTCCGAATAATTCATGCATTTCTCTTTCTATCCAGTTAGCCGATTTTGTCAAAGTTGCAATGGACTTGATTTCAGGTTGATCATAGGGGACTCTGACATGCAGATTCATGATCAAGCCTGTTTCATCATGGCTGAAATGATAATAGATCTCAAAATCCCTTTCCGGCTGTGTAGCAGTGGCTGTCACCAATCTACATTTCAATGTTTGCAAGAAGTATTTTGACAATTCTACTATGTCATCTGCTGACACATCTATAATCACCCTATTGCTTTTCACTTTGTTTATTATCACATTGTAATGCTCAAGGTTTTGTTCAAGCTGACGATATAATTCTTCCTTTGTCATAACACCTTTTCATTTTGTTTCTTTCTTCCTTTTTTGGCATTCGCCAATTTTACTATACCGGCGATGATGGCTTCCGGTTTGGGCGGACAACCTGGTATATATGCATCTACGGGTATAATCCGGTTCACCGGTCCTGCGAAAAACAGACTGTCGGAAAATATACCACCTGAACAGCCACAGGCTCCTATAGCCACAACCAAAATCGGTTTTGGCGCCTGCTGGTAAAGCCTTTCAAGTCTATCCTTGTCTTTCTTATTAATAGATCCATTGACAAGCAATACATCAGCGTGACGAATACTTCCGACGAGTTTAATACCAAAGCGTTCCAGGTCATGACGCGGGGTCAAACAATCGAGAATCTCGATATCGCAGTTATTGCAGGAAGCTCCACCAAAGTGGAATACCCAAAGCGATTTTTTAAATATGAAGTCCTTAAATCCCATAATCTTAGAATCCAAAAAATGTCAAAACGATCGAAATGATCACCAAAAGGTTCATCCATAAAAAGAAAAACCTCATTGCTTGTCCTATGCGCAACCTTGGATTGGTGTTTTTAATCAAAATGACCAGCACCACCACGGCGAGTAATTTTAGTATTGAGTAAAGGGCTCCCATACCCGTAATACTCAAGCCCCCAAAGAAAATTGTAGCCACAAATGCCGTCAAAGTAAAGAGCATTATATATTTTGTCAGAATGATGATGGCATATGCAGATCCGGAATACTCGATAAATGAGCCATGATTGATCTCTGTTTCAGCTTCAGCTATATCAAAAGGTACAAAACCCAATTTTGCTTGTATGATAAATATCGCGACTATGAAAAGCAGTACACCGGAAATACTTCCGATGAAAACGGTTTCAGATTGAGCTGCAATTATTTCGCGCATGCTTACAGTCATTCCCGATTTAAATACCAGGGCCGATAGTAATAAAATAAAGGTCAACTCATAGCTCAGGATCAATTTGATTTCTCTGGATGCTCCCACTGAAGCCAATGGATTGCCTGATGCCATGGCTCCCAGAATATAAGCCAAAGGAGGAATGATCAATAGATAAAAGATAACAATCAAATCGCCTTCGAATCCGGAGTTTATGTTGAAAGCGGGAAGAAGTATAAAAACGCTGGCCATCAGCGCTCCAAAAAGACCAAAAACAGGTGCCATTAAAAATAAGGTTATCGAACCTTTGGCCGGTACGATCGTCTCTTTTACCAATAAAAGCTTGAGAAAATCATAGAGCGGTTGCAAGAATGGCGGTCCTTTTCTGAATTGTACCCATGCAGTAACTTTTCGGTCCAGCCATGACAAAACACCTCCTATAGTCGCTACAAAAGCGAGACCCGGAAAAATCAGAAAGTAAAATACTTCTCTCATGGTTCAAAATTTATGGCAATTCATGCCATGCATAATCTTTAATCAAAACATGATCTCCTAAAGCATAAATGTGCTTTTCCCAATCTTCTTCTTCCTCTGTAAGGGTCACCATTTCATCGGGAAAATTATCGGCAAAGCGTTTCATTTCCTCTTTATTGGAAATGTCATAGATCTCATGATCAGGCTTGACCTGAAAAAGATCAAGGGGCATCGTGCCAAATGGACACATGGCAATACAGGATTTACAGCGTATGCATAGATTGAGTTTTCTGTGAATGACATGCTCTTCATCCCTTTGCAATGCATCAACAGGACAACTGTCGATGCACGGTGCATCCATGCAACGTCTGCATGTAAATCGGAATGTAGCCAGCTCACGAATAGATTTAAAACCAATTTCTCCTTTGAGTAAAGCAGGATCGGCAGCCTCGAAACTTACCCTTTCGAGATCTCTAAGCTTTAACAAATCTATAAGCAACTTTTTACTCATCTTCCTTTGCTTTAGGTCCAAATATCAGGGGTGTCTCTGATCTCATCAAAGGAAAATACGGGGCCATCTTTGCAAACGAAATAATCGCCAAGCATACAATGTCCGCATTTTCCACATCCACAGGACATGTTTTTCTCCATTGAGAGATAAATGTCCTCATCTTTAAATCCTAATTCCTTAAGCTTGAAAGTCCCAAACTTCATCATAATCGGTGGGCCGCATACAACTGCCACCGCGTTTTTGGGATTCACTTTTATATCATCAAGTAGTATTGTCACCACTCCCACTTTTTCACCCCAGTTTCCATCAGCATGATCCACACTGCGGTAGACTTCAAAATTGTCCACTTGTCTTACTTCTTCCACAAATGGTTTATAAATACATTCGCTTGGATTTTTAGCACCATAGCAAAGCGTTACTTTCTTGAATTTGTCTTTTTCGGCGATCAGATTGTACATAAGCGATCGGATCGGTGCAAAACCACAACCACCACCCAGTATAATTACTTCTTTTCCGTAGAATTTATCTAGAGGATATCCCCTTCCGTAAGGACCGCGAATACCTAAAACCTCTCCCTTTTTAATTTCATGAAGTTTATCTGTCACATAACCGGTTTTCATAACCGTTATCTCGAGCTGATCGTGATTCAATGGCGATGATGAAGGAGTAAATGGTGCTTCTCCGTAGCCATTAAGTGTAACTTCGATAAACTCCCCGGTTTTGAAAGTAAATTCTGATTCCGGTTTCATAACAAACGTTTTGATCAGTGGAGATTCATCCAAAATGTCGATGACCGGAGCTTTTAATGGACGATATATATTTTCGAAATCAGACATTTTCTGATAATTTATGAGTCTTAGCGGCCTCCATAAATAATTCATTCTTATTGATCCTTGCAATACATGTTTCTATGCACCTGCCGCAACCTGTGCAAGCAAGAGATTCGAATTTTGCCGGTTTGTAGACATATTTGCACATGTATCGATTTCGGAAACGTTTAGCCCGGCTTGCCAAGGCATCCTCACCCCCTGCGGTGCGAACGAATCCGGGATATTGGCATGCATCCATTTGTCTTACCTTTTCAAAACCAGGGCGATCGATCAGTAAGAAACAGGTACATGTAGGACAAATAGTAGCACAAGCGCCGCATGCCACACAATGCCTTGCATATTTTTCCCAAAGTGATTCGGGCGCTTCTTTAACCAAAATACTTGTCTGCTTGTAATTGGGAAGATCTTTATTTTTATAGTTTAACTCTTTTAAGACTTCATTCCTTTTGACAGAAATCTTATTTAAATGCTCGTGATTTGGTTCAACCGCTTTATTGAGAAGTTTCCTGTTTTCTTCAATAAATTTTTCTCCCTTATTCGTTTGAATTTGCAGGATGAAGTTTTCATCAACTCTTGAAAGTGTTATATCGCAATGCTTTTCAGGATAAGGATTTACGCCATAGCTGGTACAATGACAATGTTCATTGATTGAATGGCAGTCCGTACCAATAAGCAGCGTGTTTTCCCTTCGCGCTTTATAGTATTCATCGACATAGGGTGGATTGAGATAGAATTCATCCAAAATACCCAATGCATCAAGATCGCAGGAAGGAATGCCGAGGATTATTCGAAGTCTGGTTGATTTCGAAGGTGCTTTGACGACATTCTCTTTTACAGGAAGGAAAAAAAGTTTTAGTGGTGTAACAGGCTTTGGTGTGTTATAAATGATATTGCTGATACTCGCTTTGTCTTTCATTAGGGAATAATCGATCGTTTGATCAATTTTCACCGGTGCATAGATTTTGTGATGCTCGCTGAGGGTCTCCAGGAACATTTGCCATTGGGAGAACGCTATGCACAATCTTTTTTCCATCGCAAATATTTCTGCGATTATAGCATTGAACCTAAGCCAGAAAGAGCCAAATTGCAATGATTTGTATCAGGCTTGATGATGAAGATTTGTAGGATTGAAAGGGGCTTGAATGGTCGGTCAGATAAATGGATAATCTCTACTCGTATCTATGAACAAATTGTTATTTGCAATCAAACTGCATTAAATTCTCATACTGATTCTTGGCTTTGCTAATCAAAGTCAAAATCATCAATTGGTTTGAGCACTCTTTTCGTACTTCGATTTGGTAATACCCTGTACACAAAATTAATTCTGAAATTACCACTGTAAATGGTCACTCGCTCATTTCCACTTGCTTTGGCCAGACTCTGCCCATTATTGATGCCCGTAAGTCCAATGGCCCATTTCCTTGAATTATAACCTGCAAAAGCTCTTACAAAAAAATTAGGAGTGAAATTGATTCTTGCATTATTTCCCAAATCTAAAAAGGAGTTTGTGCCAAAACCCAGACTAACCGATCCGGAAAGAGATAAATAGAAATGCTTTTTAAACACCAAAGTATGTGCATAGCCAAAATTGGGGCCAAACTGAAAGGATCGAAGTAAATTAGTATTGAGATCAGACTCTGCCCTGCTAATTAAAGATGGAACAATGCTGCTATCCGCATTGATATTGACTACAAAAACTTCAAAACCTGCAAGCGGACTACCAGCCGATTTCTTTTGCCACTCATTTTGAAAAAACAGCGCCCGGTATGAAAACCGTTGATGATTAAATATGTACTGTACAGAAGCACCTACTTGAATCACATTCAAATCCGGACGGTTATAGTATTGTTTTCCCACTTTTACTGCTTTGCCTGCAGGTGATAAATAAAAGCCCGAGTAAAACTGACCGAGTACATCGATGGTAATTTTTCTAAAATACTGATGGGCCTGCAAATCAAGCCATCTTGTTCTTCCTTTATCCTGATCTCCATTCAAAAACCTAAATCCATAGGCCAGGTTGAGCGTGGCCCATTTATAGGTGGCGCCAATGCCCATATTTAGTGAGGTATTGGGAATGTAATTCAGTTCGTAATTTTCGCTTACATTGGCCAAACGCAAAGAAGTGTACTTCTGTGACAAATAATACCGCCAATTGAGATGATTGTAAAAGGAAGCAACATAGCTCGAGTCTGTTTCAGTGCTTTCCGTATCTGCCCAACTTAGAAAATGACAAAAAGTACAATAGTAAATAATCAATAAGGTGCGAATGAGTCTGTTATTCATTTCAATTTCTGGGAGCTCCCTAAAAATTAAATTATTCTACAATGATTTAAGCATTAAAAGATGAAATAGATTACTTTTTATAAACCCTGACCCAATCGATTTCCATTATAGAGCTATCAGCATAATTCGCAGAGTTGCGATCGAAAAAGAAAAATCCTCCAACAGCGGTATTTAAAACGATTTTCTGATCTGAGCCATAGAAATTCTCGATGTTATTTTTGGAATTGGCGGCATAACTGAAAAGCAGGGAACCATCAAATAAAATATCGATGGAATCCGCTTTCCAGATCATTTCATAGCTATGGAAGTCTGCCGTTAAATCAGGACCGGGAATATGCTCTACATCGTTATTGCTATTGATATTGATGTCGGTTTCTGTGCCGTAAAAAATATTGGTTTGAAACATAAAAGGCTCGCCTCCTCTCGCTTCCAAAATATCAATCTCTCCTTGAGTAGGCCATGGATCGCCGTAAGTCCAAAAGGCCGGCCACATGCCATGACCCAGAGGCAATTTGATGCTTGCAACAAAACGGTATTCTCTTTCACCTGCACTGTCGGAAGGACTAAAAAGTGTTTTGGATTCTATGCGGCCCGATACGTATTCAAATTCTTTGGAATTATTGCTCCAGGGATGTTCAAAACCCGTAATAGCTTCGCGTTTGCTTTTGATGCTCAGTTTGCCATCGGCTATGCTCAATTGTTCTTTGCGGTACAATTGTATCTCTTCGTTAAAAGCCCCGCCTTCCCAGATATTCCATTTGACAAGATTATTTTCAAATTCTTCTTCAAAAATCAACTCCCAGCTTGTTTCTGTACTGTCATTTTCTGTAATGGGTTCAACAGCAGGCACAGTTTCATCATCCGAACAGGCTAAAAACAAAAACAGAATAATTATTAAAAACGGATTTTTATGAATAAGTGCTAATCTCATGCGTTAATGAAAGGGTTTTAAAACTTATTATTTTGTTAAATTGAAGCATTCAATTTATTCATTTTAAATAATAGCTCATGAGTATTCTTAGAATTATTTTTGCCATTTTGCTACCGCCATTGGGCGTTTTTCTAACCGTTGGTATCCGAGGCGCATTTTGGCTCAATATATTGCTAACCTTGCTCGGATTCCTACCCGGCATAATACATGCTGTATGGGTTATTGCCAAACACGATTAATGCATTGTAGATAATTCCATTTCCTTGCTACTGATAATTTACGAATAGAAATGCTTGGTTCTGAATTAGCCAATGTCTGTCATATTTTTACTGTAAACCTTATCCAAAGCCTCCTGAAGGGGCATATCTTTTAATCGAATCCCTGTAAGACGTCGGATGGCATTGCCTATTGCAGCGCCGATTGGTCCGAGTGGAGGTTCGCCCACAGGCAATGGAATATCACGACCTTCAATAAGATGTACTTCTATTTCTTTTGGGGCATGTTTCATTCGCACCATTTCATAAGGCCCGTAAATGGTAGGAGTCAACTCTCCTTTCTCAAGGGTCATTTTTTCATAAACTGCTGCGCTCATACCCATGATGATGGCGCCTTCACATTGGGCACGTACCTGGTCCGGATTAATAACTTTTCCGCAATCAAAAACACAAAATACCTTATGAACTTTTATTTGTCCTTTCTCAATGCTTAATTCTACCACATGAGCTGCTATTGAATTATTATCCATTGAAGCTGCAAATCCTTTGGCCCTTCCATTTTTGACTACATCTTCATAGTTTCCTTTATCAGCGGCCATTTGGATAACCTTTTTTAACCTTAAGCTATTGCCTTCATCGCTCAGTTTATTCAATCTGAATTCAATGGGATTCTTACTTGCCTCAAGGGCCATTTCATCTATAAAACTTTCAATGGCGAAGGTATTGGCTAATAATCCCAAAGCTCGCCACCAACTTGTAGCAAATGGCAAGGTGGTATGCCACTGTACCGAGCGACAATTTTCAATCCCATCATACATGATTTTTGCTCCTCTACCCGCTCCTAGATCGGTTCCAAAAACTGTTTTTACTATTGGAGGTTGAATTGCTGAATTGATACTGACATCTCCGCTTGCATAATGATGTTCAAGACTTTCCAAATATAAATCACTACCCAATTTTCCTTTTACAATATGATGCGTCGGTGGACGGAATTGATCATTTTGGAATTCCTCCTTTCTTGTAAATACATATTTGACCGGTTTTCCCACTTCTCTGGATAATTGCACCGCCTGAATGGCGTGATTGGTATCGAGGCGTCGTCCAAATCCACCACCCAAATGTGTAGGAATCACATTGATATCCTCAAGTTCCATATCGAGTGCTTTTGCAATTTGTTTTTGCGTCACGCCGATGACCTGCGTGGAAAGAATCACTGTAACTTTACCCTCATTATAATAGGCAAGGGCTCCATTTGGTTCAATTTGCGCGTGGGCTCCTATAGGACTGGTGAATTCCATAGTCTGCACTTCATCGTCATCATCTGCAAGTTTTTTACCTTCTTTTTGTGCCATAAAGGAATCGCCCATTCCCACACTTAAGGTTTTGCGCATTTCCTCTTCGGTCCATAGTTTATCGTATAACCATTCTACTTTTATCGTGTCTTTTGCCGCGAGTGCTTCTGCAAATGATTTGGCGATTACGCCCACCCAATTATCGATTTGAACCACTTTTACTACCCCGGGCATGTCCAAGGCTATTTTTGTATCAGCACTTTTAAATTTGGCTCCAACTATTCCCGGCCGGATTACCGATGCATAAAGCATATCCGGCATTTGAGCATCCAGGCCATATATAGGAGAACCAAAAACTTTTTCCTTTAAATCTACTCTAGGCATGGGTCTGCCGATATATTTAAAATCCTTCGTTTTTGGTACAGGAACATCATCCGGTATTTTCCATTCCTTCACTCCGGCCGCCACTTCTGCATAAGTCCTTGATTGAGAACCATTTGAAACTATTCCTTCAAGTGTTTTCAAAGCGCTGATATCAACGCCCATTTTTGCTGCGGCTTCATTCTTGATCATTTCGCGCATGGTAGAGGAGAGCTCCCTGAGAGGGCCCCACAGTTGGGCTACAGATAAACTACCTCCTGTGCTCATGGCATCAATTATACCTGTATCCGTTGCTGCTGCCTTAACCTCGATCTGTGAAGGAAGTAAATCCATTTCTTCAGCTATAATTTGAGTAAATGCTGTGAATATTCCCTGTCCCATTTCAACTTTTGGAGAATGAAAAATGAGTTTATTTTCATATGTTAGTTCAAACCAAAGAGCTGCTTCAGTCCCTTTTCCGCTATAGGGTAAAATTCCTTTTTCCACTGCATTTAAAATGCCCCTTCTCAATGGATTTCTGGCAATATATGTACCTAGTGCTAGTACCCCAATACCGCCAAGACCGCTGCGAATCAGAAATTTGCGTCTGGATATTTTCTTTTGTTCAGCCATTTTTTATGGATTCTTCCGGCTTTGAATTATTTATTTCCACAGCCCTTCTTATGGCTTTGCGCATTCGATAATAGGTTCCACACCTGCAGATATTGATGATATTATTATCGATATCCTCATCGCTGGGATTTGGATTTCTATTGAGTAATGCTGCAGTTGCCATCATAAAACCGGGTTGGCAATAACCGCATTGGGGCACAATTTCTTCAATCCAGGCTTTTTGTACGGGATGAGGCCTTTCTTCATTCCCTAGACCTTCTATGGTCTTTATTTTTTTTCCTTCGGCATATTTGACCGCATAGGAACAAGATCTCACTGCTTCTTCATTGACATGTATTGTGCAAGCTCCGCATGCTGCTTTTCCACATCCAAATTTGGTACCTTTCAAATTTAGGATATCGCGAATAACCCATAGCAATGGCGTATTTTCATCTACATTGACCTCTACACTTTGTCCATTTATTTCAAATGAAATCATTTTCCATTAATTATCTGTTTTCGGAATTATAGCTCCCGCTTCTATCCATTCTTTAACCGCAGTAATGTATTTTTCTTTGGAGTGAGGCGGCTTTTCTCTGGGTTTACCATTAATATCGAGCCCCGGATCCCAGGCCCATAACACCAATTCGTGTTCAGTGAGGTGATGCAATAAATCCTCATGCGAGCGATTGCCATTTTTTTCCGGGTCCAGCATGGCTTCAGCAATCTCAATTCTAGAAAGCCCTTCCCAACGCATATTATGAGGCGCTAAAGCCCAATGTGGCGCTCCAGGCACACCGGAATAGTCGTTATTGGAAGCCTGATGACAGGTATTGCAATTGGTGGCAGCAACACTATTGGATCTGTCTATATCAAAACGATGCGGATGACTATCTTCTCCCTGTTTAGGAACATTATCCGATGGATGGCAATTAAGGCAACGCTGATGCGTCAGTACATCCATCATGGTATTAAAATGTTCATAATTTTCTGATGAGGGTTCTATTGTTTTTATAATTGATGGATCTTCGGCTTGAAACAAAGAATGCGAAAATGAGATAGAAAAGCAGGCAATCAAAATGAATGGGATAATTACTTTTCTATGCATAATCTAAAATCAATCTTCAATCTAAAATAATCAATTATTTATTAAGATTTGAATTGCTCAATTATACAAAAGATGTGTTGAATCTCAATATCTCAAAACCCAAAGACCATTTCCGTATTGGCTGTAATCTGAAAGAGCAGCTTCGGCTTCTTCCCGGGTATCAAAGTTGGCAGGAGAAACCGCAAAATAAGTGTGTTTTTCATCTCTGGTTTGAAGGATATTTACGTTTATTTTCTTTTTTGCCAGTTTTTTGGCAAAATCCATGGCCAGATCATCATCGATGCTGCTGGAAAGAATAATATAATAACGTCCAGTGGCGGTTCTCAACATGTCTATGGTACCTGGCTTTGCAGCTTCAATCGCTGCAATTTCATCTAATTTAGCATCTATAATGGAAATCTGATCCTGAGGATATTCTTGTTCGGGATACATAGTTAACGCTTCAGAATAAATGGATTTAGCGTTCTCCCAGTTTTCAGCCTGAAACTCCGAATCGGCATTTTTTATAAAATCGTCGTATTTAGCCTGTTTGGCTTCTTCTGCTTCCCTGGCTTTGCGTTCTGCTTCTTCCTTTGCCAGCTGCTCCAAACGCGCTTTTTCCTTGGCTTCCTGCTCTGGAATATACATAAACCAGTACCATGCTGCTCCGGCTCCTGCCAGTATAATGACCAGAATTACGATAATCAAAACGACCTTCCCACTTTTATTTGATTGCTTATTCATATGGCTATTACGCATTATTAGAGTTTAAAGTTAAGAAAAGGAGGATTAACCTAAATGCAATGCTTTAGAAATAATTAAATTGCAAATGCTAGAATGAATAAATACTTGCACCTATTTGTCTTGAGCCTTTTCCTGCTTATTTCCTGCAGGGATGATGCACTTAATGTAAATAATGGTTGTCCCCCGCTAAAAGTGGTCTCAGAATTTGTCAATCAGGGAGGAGATCATATTCGAATATTTGAAGATGGTAAAGCTTATTATGTCAATGAATCGGGGTGCAGTTTTGCAGCACAGTATTTCGATCCGAATTTTTACGCTGATACATATCTCAATACCGATTCAGGCATCTATCTTATTATTTCGGAAGGCGAGTATTTGTCACCCATAAGAAATCAATATCTCGATTTTGAAGGTTTTAATAATACTTTGGATATTTTTAGGATGGACATTTCTCAAGATAGCCTGTTTCTTAACAGTTTTACATTGCAAAGTCCTTCCGCCCCTACTGTTGAAGATTATGTTGCACTCCGTAAATGTATTTTTGAAGGAACTTGTGATTTCATTGACAATAAGTTTGAATTAATTCCGGATCCGGTCATCATTAATAATAATACAGTTTTAAAATTCTATGCTGTACCTCCCTCTCCGTCTATGACAACTTCTAAATCTTCAGTCAGCACTACCTTGAGCTATTTTGAAAAAGGAGATGATTTTTGGTTTGAAGCGAAATTCTATATTTCCGGAAACCTCCCTACGACCCTGGCAGATTTTGAATCTTCCTTCTTTTTTGAAAGTCCAGGCCCGAGAATAATTTTTCGAGGAGATCAATTGGCCATTGAAAATAAATTCAATGAAAAATTAACATTTGACCAGCCCGAACAAAGCGCCATTCCCTTTCCAACGAATCAATGGGTAACTGTAAAGGTTCATTTGACTTATGATGTTCAAAATGGCATTGTTCAAATGTGGCAGGACGGTGAATTGATCATCGATCAAATAGGCCCTACCATTCCTCTGGAATTGTGGATTCATGATCGTATCGAATTCGGTATTTCAGCGACATCAAATGAATGTACTTTATATATGGATGATATAAGGTTTTCGGATGAGGCCTTTTAGTATAATTTTAATTTCTGAATTTACACTTGCTTCAGCCTGTGTTCCTCATGGCTCCGGAAAGCGCATTGATGGTTAGCAGTAATTCTACCTGCAAATTATCTGCTTTCTTTTTGTCTTTCTCCTTAGCATTCCTCCATTCCTTTAATATTGAAACCTGCTTTTTATGCAATGGCTCCATTAAAGATGCTCTTAACATGTTTGAGTAATAGTGATTTACCCTTCGTTCCTGAATTGGTTTGTCAAGAAGTTCTTCCATATGCCCTCGCATTCTTTTTAATTCATCTAAAAACCGATTACCAAATTTATTTTTTAGCTTTTCATCATTGACAAGATTCAGATAGAGTCGAAATATATTTTCGTCTGTAGCGGCCAGACTAGTATCAATATTTGTAAATACATACCTCACAAACTGATCGTTTTTCAGCGCTTTTCGCATGGATTCATAGGCTTCGGGTTGTTCTTTTTCAAGATCGGATAAAGCACTTCCCAGGCCGTACCAACTGGTCATATGCACACGCGATTGACTCCAGGAAAAAACCCAGGGAATGGCGCGTAAATCATCAAGTGTATTCATGCCGGTTCTTTTTGCAGGTCGGGATCCAATTTTACTCACTTCAATTGCATCGATTGGGGTAGCCTGTCTGAAAAAATCAATAAAACCATTAAGCTTCATCATTTTTTCATAATGGGATTTGGAACGGTTTGCCAACCACTCGAGCGTTTCTGAAAGTGGATGAAAAGTGCGTTTTGTTCTATTGTCTCTCAGGCTTTTACTAAGTGTATTGGCTGTTAGCAGTTCAAGATTATAAGCGGCGTTGATGTTATTAGCATATTTCTGAGCAATGGTTTCTCCTTGTTCGGTAAGCCGTAAATCGCCATTTGGCGATCCATGGGCCATGGCTTTTATGAAATAGTGTGTAGGGCCGGCGCCTCTGCTGATTGAACCTCCTTTTCCATGAAAAAAGCGAATCCTGACATTGAGCTTTTCGCCCAATTCCGAAAGTTTGTATTGAGCCTTATAGAGATTCCACTGGCTGGCCATGATGCCACCATCTTTATTGCTATCACTATAGCCCACCATGATTTGCTGAACCGGAGATTTCCATTGGTACCTATCTTTTAAGTGGTTTAATGTTCTTTTTGTTATAGGATGAGAAATAAACTCCTTCATAATACTTTCGCCGTTTTCCAGATCTTCTATAGTTTCGAGAAGAGGAACAACCGGAATTTCAGAAACAATCTCCCCCTTCTCCGTCATAAAGGTCAAACCGGTTTCCCTGGCCAATAAATAAACCACTAATAGATCGGAGAGTGATCTTGTCATGCTTACAATAAAGGATCCGATACAATTGTAACCGTATTTTTGGGCATGTCCTGCTACAACACGATAACACGAAAGAACTGCTGTTGCTTCAGGACCCAATTGCGCATTGATCTGAGTAAAAGGTCTTGCAGACCGCAGTTCAGCATTTAAAAATTTTACTCTTTTTTCTTCAGACCATTCGGAGAAATTACATTCTTCAGCCTGAGATGCTTCTAAAAGCTGTTCTACAGCTTTATCGTGAAAGGCACTATTCTGACGTATATCCATAGCAGCCAAATGAAAACCGAAAGTTTCCACAGTACGAATTACAGTTGTAACATCATCAAGAGCGACAGATTTCGCACCATAATCGAGAAGCCCTCTTTGAAGAATTTGAAGATCTTTTTTGAGTCTTTTTGAATGAAGATAGGCTCCATTTTGTTCAGCCAGATGTGTTGCATGCCCTCTGGCGGTTTCTACAGGTAATTTATATAACATCAAATTGACAAGCTGTCGAAAAGCTTCGCCCTTATTTCTTTCAATGGCTTCCGGGCCTCTTTCCCCCAGTTCTTCTATCATTTCACGAATTCGGTTTTTCATTTCGGGGAGGGCATCTTTCAATTCAAGACTAAAGCTGATGTGACGAACCAAATTCATTAATTTCCTTCGGATAACTACAAATGCATTAAGACGAAGCTTTAATAGACTGTACTTCGTAATTTCTGCTGTAACCAACGGATGTCCGTCACGATCTCCCCCAACCCAGTCACCAAAAGTCAATTTCGGAAAAGCATGCGACCTGCAAATTTCTTCTATGCTAAATCCTGCAAATTGTGCTGCCTGCAACATTCGGCGATCGAGTACAGGTATGACATCCGGAAATACATTGACCAAATAGTGAATGATATTTCTCAATTCATCTTCGACATGTGGCTTTTCGAGATAAATTTCACCTGTTTTCCAAAGTCGATAAAGTGCCTGTTCAATATTGTGATCTATATTAATGATCTCAGCGCTGGTAAACATGCTGTTTTCCCGCTTAACCAATAATAAGTAAAGTTCTCTATAATGTTCAAGTACGGTGGCGCGTTTGGCTTCAGTTGGATGCGCTGTAAGAACAGGTTCAATTGAAATTTCAGATATTGTTTGAAGAATTTCAGCTTTATCAAATCCCTGATCAAGCATTTCTTTTATATTTCTTGCCCAGAGACCGTTAATGGAATCAAGAGCATGGTCTTCAATTTGACGCCTATTTTGTACTGCCCCATTTATTTCGACCATATTGACAAGTTGAAAAATAAGTGAATATAACTGGATCAATTGAGGAGAAATTTTTTCAAGCACAGGATCATCATTGCCTATCCAGGGAATTTGTTGCGCAATTTCTGATTCGCCATTTTTTTGCAATACTTGTTTTAATCTTTGCAGCAAATATTCCAGATCTTCATATGGTTTCCCAAGTTTTGATTTTACTTGATTAAACGTGTTTGTTAAGCTTGACATTATAATTATTTAATAATCTGAATATTAGATATTTATATCTAAATTATTAAACTAAAATAAGAGCCACAATCTACATTCTTAATATATAGGAAATGCCTTCTATAAATTTGAAAATAGCTCTGGTTTTAATTTTGACTGCAAATATTAATTTAAATGGTTTAAATTCTTAATAATCCATTTCTTCATTTACAAGAGAAATACTAAAAAGCGCAAAAGGAGAATTTACGGACAGGTGGAATTTATAGCACATTTGTTGTATAAACTGTATAAAAATATATTGGATAAAAACCATTCCTGGAAATGATTATACTAAATCAAAGGACAAAAAGCAGATAGAATATCAAATTCCCTCAATTAAGAGGCTTTTCTTTTAATTCGGAACAGATTAATCTCTAATCTTATTTGTTTAAAGCAATAGGTGCTGACAAACATTTATCGGGAATCCCAAAGGCTTCCACCAATGGAACAGCTTCCTGTCTTACTTCATAGCACAGTGAATTGACAATTTGTCGGATAGCTTTGGTTTTAGCACCATTCATATAGCCATTTTCAAGATACCAGCCTTTGTTTTTCTCAATTTGTGAAAGCGCAAATAATTGACATAGTCTGGTTAATGCACTTTGAATTTGTGCATCCTTATTTTTTTGAATCTCTTCAATAAATTGTTCAAGAATTACTCTTTCAATAAATGCATAGCCCACTTTAAGCATATGATATTGGGTTTGGTTAAAGGCATCAAATGAATCCATACCCTGATCCAAATGGTTTTTAAAGCGTCTTGCTGCCGATGTCACCACACTGCGTTCACGGTACATAAATGCGTCAAGCAGAAAGCCAAAATCTTTTAAATGTTGCGGGTCGGTATTTCGAACAACTATTGGGTTTTTCTCGCTAAGATTAGTTTTAGCCTGTACTGCGAGGTAAGAAAGCATTCCAAAAAAATTGATATCGGAAAATTCCTTTTTAAATTCGGATAATCGACTTTTAGCTACAAGTTGCATTAAAACGGTATTATCGCCTTCAAAGGTTGTATAAATGTCTGTGTCATTTTTTAAACGATCGATACGGTTTTCCGAAAGATAACCTTTACCTCCCAGCGCTTCTCTACATTCCTGGAGAGTGCTCGTGGTATTCCAGGTACACCAGGCCTTTAAACCGGCTGCCAATGCTTCAATCTCCTGCATATCTTCTTCCTTTCTAGTCAAAAAGCGAGAAGTGAGATATTGTAAAGCAAAATGACTTGCATAAGCATTGGCTAAAAGCGGCATAAGTCGTCTTTGATGAGTTTTATAATTTAGTATTGGCACTTCTTCTCCATTTTCAGGCCCAAATTGTTTTCGGGAATGGCTGTATTTGATGCAAATCGATAAACCTGATTTCGCCGCACTCAGGCCCGATCGTGGAATTCCAATTCTTCCTCCGACCAAAGTTCCCAACATGGTAAAGAAACGCCGATTATCGCTGCTTATAGGACTTTGGAATTCACCATTTTCATCCACGGAAGCATACCGATCGAGCATTTCATCTTTCCCTATTTCTACATTGTCAAACCATATTTTTCCATTATCTACCCCATTCAATCCCATTTTTCTACCACAATCCTCTATTCGTACTCCAGGCCATAATTGACCTTTCTCATTGCGAAGCGGAACCACAAAGGCATTGACACCATAATCAACCTCATCAATAATAAGTTTGGCAAAAACCGTTGCCATTCTACCATGCACCGCGGCATTACCTATGTATTCTTTGCCCGCTCCTATATGAGGTGTGTTTATGTTAAAGACTTGTTTCTTGTGGTTATAAGTAGCCGTCGTTTCGATACCTTTTACATTTGAACCATGGCCTGTTTCAGTCATAGCAAAACAACCGGGTATTTCCAGAGTCCCGATAGCTGCAAGGTATTTGTCGTGATGTTTTTTAGTTCCAAGGAAATAAACGCTCATTCCCCACAATCCAAATTGTACGCCAAATTTTATTACCGTGCTCAAATCGTGATAAGATAGCGTTTCCATGATGGCGAAGTATTTGTCCATGTCGCCCTCACCTCCGTATTCCTTTGGATAGGCCATAGAACCAAAACCCTGATCAGCCAGATGTTGGCACCACTTTAATACTTGTTCTCTGTATTCTTTGAGATTATCGGTATCCAGATAATTGAATTCCTGATCGCTTAAAATGGTTTTAACCTTGTCATTGATGTCCTTATTGCTTCCATCAAGAAGGGCTTGCATTTTCTTAACATCAAAGGTTTTGCGACCTTCTTCTTTATTGGCATCTGTTTTATGTTTGGCCGTATGAAAATGAAAAGCCGACTCATTTGAAACAATTCCCAGAGCTTGTTCAAGATCAATTAAATGTAATTTTGTCTGTTCAAGTTTATCTTCTGAAACATCATTTTGATGCGCTTTTACCATTTGAATGCCTATTTCAGCAAGTGTAATCTTTAAATCTGAATCGATGTATTTGGCCGTATTTTGAATTTCATTTTGCCATCGCTTAAGCTGATTAGGCGAAGGAGGATTTTTGGGATCGATGTGACTCATCAGAAAATCCTGTTCTTCTTTTGATAACCATTTCTGTTCATCAATGAGTTTTCTAATACTCATGATTTCACTAGGTGTTAGAACAGCATCGGCCCATACCATATAAAATACAGGTAAAAATGCATATAGGGATGGATTTTTCAGGAATTGTGGAGATTGTATCATAAACCGGGCTTTAAACTCCATTAAATATAATCAATGTCTTTATTTAGTTCACCCGTCTTTTAATATGATTTTCCAGTTTTTTTCTCTGTTTTATTTACTTACTGCTATAGAGATTACAATAAATTATTGCTGTACTAACAATCGGAAGATTACCGAATTTGTCAAAGTCTCCACTTTAACCAAATACATTCCGGCATTTAAACCTGAAATGTTAAAAATTATCTCCTCTCCATTTTTATTAGATGAAACTTCGAATTCCTTGCCTTTTAAATCTGTAATTGAAATTATAGCCTCAGAATCCTGAATTCCCAATATGGAGAAGGCATCTTTAGCCGGATTAGGTTTTATAGAAATTCCGGAAAGTGCAGTGTTGTTGTTTATGTCAACAATTCTTGAAAATTTGAACGAATCATCATTATCAACAATCTTAAGCCGGTAAAAACTTCTACCTTCATATGGGTGCTCATCTGTAAATGAATAGCTTTTAATTGGCTCTGAAGATTCCGAAACGGAAACATCAGCAATTTTATTGAAGTTTAAAGCATCTCTACTTTTTTCAATTTCAAAGACTTCAACATTCTCTTCAGATGCCGTTTTCCAGTTGAGAATTGCATTGTTGTTGTTTACGTCGAAATGAGCAGTAAAACTCAATAATTCCAAAGGAAGCGGTGTATTTAAATCTACGGAACCAATGGTAAAATAATCTCCGTCGCTTAAGTCTATCCCCGTAAATTCAAAAACTTCGGAGCCGAGGTCTGTTGCCGTACCTACAATTCCGCCTCCACCTACTGTTTCGTCGCCAAAAATCCCATTTTGGTTTTTATCGATTAATACACGTAAATCAGCAGCCGTTTTTGAATTTGGGGCTGCAGATAAATCAACACGAATATCAACGGTCCCGACATCACCGTGTTCCTGTACCTTCCAAACTCTGGCCAATCGGGCCACTATGCCTTCAGAATGTGGCAAATCTGTCACTCCGGTTGAATTCATTGCCGAATCATTATTTCCCCACATCAATGCTTCTATGCTGTTGATCGAAGATGGGTTTCGAATGGTTATATACGCATCGGCGCTTTCGTTTTTAGATTCAAGCTGAGATAAAACGGATCCACTATCAAGCATTATCCCGGTAATATCATTGTTGTATCCCACATTGGCAGAAAAATCCCAAATTACTGTACTGTCCGATGCAAAATAGTCTCGTTCATCTTCTGTGGTCCCACCGTTATCCGCACTTTGTTTGGTCAAACCGTATTTCAAAGCAAGATAACTGTGTACCCTTTCCTGTTCCATAGCAGTTGGTGCACTGGTATAAATAATAAGTTCGGCCAGTTTTCCACCAAAATTATTGCTTAACGGATTACCTCCATTATATCCGCCACCAAT